>CAIWPS010000820.1 GCA_903914615.1 uncultured beta proteobacterium
GCCGACGACGATGCGCCCGGCGTTGGGCGCTTCCAGCAGGTTCAGGCAGCGCAGGAAGGTGCTCTTGCCCGAACCGCTGGCGCCGATCATCGAGATCACGTCGTGGGCGCGGGCGCGCACGCTCACGCCCTTGAGCACCTCCGCCACGCCGAAGCGCTTGTGGATGCCTTCGGCCAGCAGTTGCAGTTCGCGGCCTTCGCTCATGGGCTGAGCAGCTTGCCGCTGCGTCGCAGCGTGGTGCCGGCGATCTTGGCCAGGCGCGCGCCGGGCGTGGCCCAGCGCGTGCGGCTGCGCGCGTAGAGCACGCCTGCGGACTGCGCGCACAGGGTCGTCGCCTGGCCGCTGTCGATGTCGACGAGGTCGGCGATGGCGGCGCCGGCGTCGACGCGGTCACCGGGCTGCGCGCGGAAGACGACGACGCCCGCGTGCGGCGCGTTGACCGGCTCGGAGCCGGCCAGCGGCGTCGGCTCGCACAAGGCCTTCGGCAGCGGCGCCGGCGCGCCCGCAACCAGGCCCCGGCGGCGCAGGAACTCCACGATGGCGGCGGCGTCGCCCTCGGCCAGCGCGTGGTCGGTGTCGGCCTCGCCCCGCAGCTCGACCGTGACGGCAAAGCAGCCCAGCGGCACGGCCGCGTCGGCGAAGCGCTGCTGCAGCTGCAGCCAGGGCCGGCTGCAGGCTTCGTCGAAGGGCGAGTCGCCCGATTCGGTGGCCAGCAGCACGGCTTGCGCGCCCAGCAGCGCGCCCAGCTCGGCGGCCAGGCCGGCCTGCGGCGTCAGCGCGTACAGGTGCAGCACGGCCTGGGAATCGCAGTGCAGGTCGAGCACGATGTCGCAATCCACCGCCAGCTGCAGCAGGCGGCGCTTGAGGTCCTGCGCCGTGTGCTCGGCCGGCAGCCGCTCGGCCGCGGCGCGCAATGCCGTGCGGATCAGCGCCTGGTTGGCCGCGGCATCGGCACCCAGGCGGCCCTGCAGCGCGGCCGCGGCGGAATCGGCCAGTTCGCCATAGCCGCGGTTGAAGTTCACGCCGTCGCGCAGGTCGAAGCGGCCCTGGTGCTGGTCCAGCACGTGCTGCGCCAGCCCCTGCGGGTTGGCGTAGGGCACCAGCAGCACTTCGCCCAGCATCGAGCCGGCATCCTCCAGCGCCTGCAGCTGGCGTCGCAAGGCCTGCGCCACCAGCAGGGCGGGCACCTCGTCGGCATGCAGCGCGGCCTGGATGTAGGCGCGCCGGCCGCCGCCCGGTGCGCCGAAGCGCAGCACCGTCAACCGGTGTTCGGTGCCCGGTGCCGGCGGCAGCAGGGTCAGGGTCTGGGTTTGCATGTCATGTCGCGGCGACAGGGGCCGGTGTGGTGGCTGCCGTGCGCCGTGCCGGCTGCAGATGGCGCAGGTAGCGCCACTCCAGCAGGCGGAAGGCGCCGACGAGCGTGAAGGTGAGGGTGAAGTAGATCACCGCCGCGCTGCCGAAGGCTTCCACGGGCAGCAGGCTGTTGGCATAGACGTCGCGCGCCACGCGGGTCACGTCCACCAGCGTCACCGTGCTGGCGATGGCGGTGGCGTGCAGCATGCCCACGACCTCGTTGCCGTACTGCGGCAGCGCGCGCCGCAGCGCGCCCGGCAGCAGGATGCGGCGGTAGAGCGTGAAGCCGGCCAGGCCGTAGGCGCGCGCGGCCTCGATCTCGCCCACCGGCGTGGCGCGCCGCGCGCCGGCGAAGATCTCGGTGGTGTAGGCGGTGGTGTTCAGCGCGAAGGCCAGCCAGGCACAGAACCAGGCCTCGCGCAGCAGCGGCCAGGCCAGGCTCTCGCGCACGGCCGGGAACTGGGCCAGACCGTAATAGACCAGGAACAGCTGCACCAGCAGCGGCGTGCCCCGCACGACGAAGGTGAAGAGCCACACCGGCCGTGCCAGCCACGCCGAGCGGGAGACGCGCGCCACCGCCAGAGGCAAGGACAGCAGGAAGCCGGCAGCCACGCTGAGCGTCATCAGCGTCAGGCACACCACGATGCCATGGCCGAA
>CAIWPS010000821.1 GCA_903914615.1 uncultured beta proteobacterium
CATCGCGGCGTCGTAGATCGGCAGGGTCTCGCCCCCCGGCTGGAACAGCGTGTACCCGCCCTCGACGCGGCTGCCGTCGGCCGCCGGCGGGATCATCAGGTTCTTGATGCGCACATTGGCGAAGGTGCCGCGCATCATCACCTCGTGGTTGCCGCGGCGCGCGCCGTAGCTGTTGAAGTCGGCCTTCAGCACGCCGTGTTCAAGCAGGTACTTGCCGGCCGGCGTGCTGTCCTTGAAGCTGCCGGCGGGGCTGATGTGGTCGGTGGTGATGCTGTCGCCGAACAGGCCCATGATGCGCGCGGCCTGCACGCCTGCGACCAGCGACTTGGGCGTCATCGTGAAGTCGGCGAAGAAGGGCGGCTCGGCGATGTAGGTGCTGGCGGGCCAGGTGTAGACCTTGCCCTTCACGCCCTTGATGCGTTCCCACAGCTTGCCCGGTTCGCTCTTGACCTTGTCGTAATTCTTGCGGAAGGCCTTGCCGTTCATGGCGTACTTCATCAGGGCATCAATCTCCTCGCTGGTGGGCCAGATGTCGCCGAGGAAGATGTCCTTGCCGCCGTGGCCCTGGCCGACGGGCTCGGTCATGAGGTCGCGCGTGACGTTGCCGGCGATCGCGTAAGCCACCACCAGCGGCGGGCTGGCGAGGAAGTTGGCCTTCAGATTGGGGTGGATGCGGGCCTCGAAGTTGCGGTTGCCCGAGAGCACCGCGGCGCAGACGAGGTTGTTGGCGGTGATGGCCTCGTTGATCTCGGCCGTGAGGTCGCCGGCGTTGCCGATGCATGTGGTGCAGCCATAGGCCGCGACGTCGAAGCCGAGCTTTTCCAGGTAGGGCAGCAGGCCGGCCTTTTCCAGGTATTCGGTGACGATGCGCGAACCCGGAGCCAGCGAGGTCTTGATGTGCCGGGGCACTTCAAGCCCGGCCTTCACCGCCTTCTTCGCCAGCAGGCCGGCGGCCAGCAGCACGCTGGGGTTGCTGGTGTTGGTGCAGCTGGTGATGGCGGCAATGAGCACGTCGCCGCTGCGGATCTCCAGGCCCGAAGGTGTCTTCACCGCCAGGTCCAGCTTCTCGGCCGGCTGGTTGAAGCCGTTGTCGGCCGGCGCAGCGCTGTAGAGCTCGGTGAACTTCGCACCGACCTGGCCGAGCTCGATACGGTCCTGCGGCCGCTTCGGGCCCGACAGGCTGGGCGTGACGGTGGACAGGTCGAGCTGGACCAGACGCGTGTAGTCGATGTCCTGGGCCAGCGGCACGCCGAACAGCTTCTGCGCCCTGAAGTAGGCCTCGAAGGCCTCGATCTCGGCCTTGGTGCGGCCGGTGCCGCGGAAGTAGTCGATGGTCTTGCCGTCGACCGGGAAGAAGCCCATCGTCGCGCCGTATTCAGGCGCCATGTTGCCGATGGTGGCGCGGTCGGGCAGGCTCAGCGTGCGCGTGCCTTCGCCGCAGAACTCGACGAACTTGCCGACGACCTTTTCCTTGCGCAGCATCTCGGTGACGGTGAGCACGAGGTCGGTGGCGGTGACGCCTTCGCGCAGCCGACCGGTGAGCTCGAAGCCGACGACGTCGGGGGTCAGGAAGTACACCGGCTGGCCCAGCATGCCGGCCTCGGCCTCGATGCCGCCGACGCCCCAGGCGACGACGCCGATGCCGTTGATCATCGTCGTGTGGCTGTCGGTGCCGACGAGCGAGTCGGGGTAGTAGACCTTCTCCTTCGTCCTGTGCACGCCGCGCGCCAGGTACTCGAGGTTCACCTGGTGGACGATGCCGAAGCCCGGCGGCACGACGCCGAAGGTGCTGAAGGCGTCCATGCCCCACTTCATGAACTGGTAGCGCTCCTGGTTGCGCTGGAACTCCAGCTTCATGTTCAGGTCCAGCGACTTCTTCGTGCCGTAGTGGTCGATCATCACGCTGTGGTCGACGACCAGGTCGACGGGCACCAGCGGCTCGATGCGGCCGGGGTCCTGTCCCATCTTCGCGGCGACATTGCGCATCGCGGCCAGGTCCGCCAGCAGGGGCACGCCGGTGAAGTCCTGCAGCACGACGCGGGCGACGACGAAGGGGATTTCCTCGGTGCGCTCGGCCGTCGCGCCCCACTGCGCCAGTTGCGCCACATGCTCGGCGGTGACCTTCTTGCCATCGCAGTTGCGCAGCACGCTTTCCAGCACGATGCGGATCGACACCGGCAGGCGGCTGACCTGCGGGAACTGCCTTGCCAGTGCCGGCAGCGAGTAGAAGCGGCCTTCCTTGCCGCTGGCGGTCCTGAAGGTCTTCAGCGTCCTGGCGTAGGGGTGCTTGGGGGTGGCGACGGGCATGGTGACGCTCCTGGATCAGGGTTGTCACCGATTATGCGAGTCCGCATGCAAAACGGCCCGCCGAAGCGGGCCGTTCGCCATGCGGGGAACGCGGCCGGCGATCAGGCCGTCGTGGCCTCTGCCGCCTGCGCGTACTCCTCGATCCGGTCGAAGTTGAGGTAGCGGTAGACGTTGGCACCGTCGGCGTTGATGACGCCCATGTCGGCGTGGTACTCGGCCACCGTCGGCAGCCGGCCCAGCTTGCTGGCGATGGCCGCCAGCTCGGCCGAGGCCAGGTAGACGTTGCTGTTCTTGCCCAGCCGGTTGGGGAAGTTGCGGGTGCTGGTGCTGACCACCGTGGCGCCTTCGCGCACCTGTGCCTGGTTGCCCATGCACAGGCTGCAGCCGGGCTGCTCGGTGCGCGCGCCGGCGGTGCCGAAGGCCGCGTAATGGCCTTCCTTGATGAGCTCGGTCTGGTCCATCTTGGTGGGAGGAGCCACCCACAGCTTGACCGGGATGTCGCGCTTGCCGCCCAGCAGCCTGGCCGCGGCGCGGAAGTGGCCGATGTTGGTCATGCAGCTGCCGATGAAGGCCTCGTCGATCTTGGTGCCGGCGACTTCGCTCAGGAACTTGGCGTCGTCGGGGTCGTTGGGGCAGCAGAGGATGGGTTCCTTGATCTCCGCGAGGTCGATCTCGATCACCGCGGCGTACTCGGCGTCCTTGTCGGCTTCCAGCAGCGAGGGGTTGGCCAGCCAGGCCTCGACCTTGGCGATGCGGCGCTCCAGCGTGCGCGCGTCCTGGTAGCCCTGGGCGATCATGTTCTTCATCAGCACGACGTTGCTGGTCAGGTACTCCTGCACCGGCGCCTTGTTCAGCTTGATCGTGCAGCCGGCGGCCGAACGTTCGGCCGAGGCGTCGCTCAACTCGAAGGCCTGTTCCACCTTCAGGTCGGGCAGGCCCTCGATCTCGAGGATGCGGCCCGAGAAGACGTTGACCTTGCCGGCCTTGGCCACGGTCAGCAGCCCGGCCTTGATGGCGTAGAGCGGAATCGCGTGCACGAGGTCGCGCAGCGTCACGCCCGGCTGCATCTGGCCCTTGAAGCGCACGAGCACGCTTTCGGGCATGTCCAGCGGCATCACGCCCGTGGCGGCGCCGAAGGCCACCAGGCCGCTGCCCGCGGGGAAGCTGATGCCGATGGGGAAGCGCGTGTGGCTGTCGCCGCCGGTGCCCACCGTATCGGGCAGCAGCAGGCGGTTCAGCCAGCTGTGGATGACGCCGTCGCCCGGGCGCAGCGCGACGCCGCCGCGGTTGCTCATGAAGGCCGGCAGCTCGCGGTGGGTCTTCACGTCCACCGGCTTGGGGTAGGCGCTGGTGTGGCAGAAGCTCTGCATCACGAGGTCGGCACTGAAGCCCAGGCAGGCCAGGTCCTTCAGCTCGTCGCGCGTCATCGGGCCGGTGGTGTCCTGGCTGCCGACGGTGGTCATCTTCGGTTCGCAGTAGGTGCCGGGGCGCACGCCCTGGCCTTCAGGCAGGCCGACGGCGCGGCCGACCATCTTCTGCGCCAGCGTGAACCCGGCCTGGGTGGCTGCGGGCGGCTGCGGCAGGCGGAACACCGTGCTGGCGGGCAGGCCCAGGAAGTCGCGTGCCTTGGCCGTCAGGCTGCGGCCGATGATGAGGTTGATGCGGCCGCCGGCGCGCACCTCGTCGAACAGCACCTCGCTGCGCAGCTGGAAGGTCTTCACCACCTGGCCGCCCTTGACGATCCTGCCGTCGTAGGGCTGGACCTCGATGACGTCGCCCATCTCCAGCCCGCCGACGTCGACCTCGATCGGCAGCGCGCCGGAGTCTTCCTGCGTGTTGAAGAAGATCGGCGCGATCTTGCCGCCCAGCGTGACGCCGCCGAAGCGCTTGTTGGGCACGTAGGGGATGTCCTCGCCGAAGCCCCAGACGATGCTGTTGGTCGCGCTCTTGCGGCTGCTGCCGGTGCCGACGACGTCGCCCACATAGGCGACGAGGTGGCCCTTCTGCTTCAGCGCCTCGATGAACTGCATCGGCCCGCGCTTGCCGTCTTCCTCGGGCTTGAAGGCCGCGCCTTCGCGGGTGTTCTTCAGCATCGCCAGGTAGTGCAGCGGAATGTCGGGCCGGCTCCAGGCGTCGGGGGCGGGGCTGAGGTCGTCGGTGTTGGTTTCGCCAGGCACCTTGAAGACGCTGACGGTGATGGACTTCGGCACCTCGGGGCGGCTGGTGAACCACTCGGCGTCGGCCCAGCTCTGGATGACTTCCTGCGCCTTCGCATTGCCGGCCTGGGCCTTGACGGCGACGTCGTTGAAAAAGTCGAACATCAGCAGCGTCTTCTTCAGCCCGGCAGCGGCCACGGGGGCGACTTCGGCGTCGTCCAGCAGCTCGATCAGCGGGTGCACGTTGTAGCCGCCCACCATGGTGCCCAGCAG
>CAIWPS010000822.1 GCA_903914615.1 uncultured beta proteobacterium
CTCATGGCCGCCCCCGCTGCAGACGCGCGCATGCCCGCGCCAGGCCCCACACCGCCAGCCACATCGCCAGCGCCACGCCACCGTACAAGAGGTCCATGCCTTGCTCCTCGAACAAGGCGCCATGCTGAGCGGCGCGGCGTCAATGGGGGGTCAAGAGTGGCGCGGCGGGTATCAAGAACGTGTCAAGAACACCGCATCGAAGCGGCACAACGGGACACAGTTCTTTGCACGGCCGGCGTCCTCCGCCGACGCTTGCTGCCGCGTTGGGTGGGGGCGCGGGCCACTTCGGACTCCGCGCCACCCCAAGCAAAGGACCTGCCTCATGAAGCTCACGACCCGCCTGGCCCCGCTGCTGCTCGCCGCCCTGCTGCCGCTGTCGGCGCTGGCCGACCTGCCCGGCAAGCACCCCGCCTACCTGCATGCGCTGACTGACCTGCGCACCGCGCGCTGGCTCATCGAACACCGCCCCGGCGATGCCGCCGTCAGCGGCGACGAGGACATGGCCATCACGCGCATCGACGAGACCATCAACGAGATCAAGCGCGCCGCCATCGACGACGGCAAGGACATCCACGAGCACCTGCCCGTGGACGCCAAACTCGACCGCCGCGGCCGCCTGCACCGCGCCGAGGAGCTGCTGAACAAGACCCACGCCGACCTGGCGCGCGAGGAAGACAACCCCGAGGTGCGCGGCCTGCGCGACCGCGCCATCCGCCACCTGGACCTGGCCATCCACGCCACCCACGAAGCCATCCGCGACGCCGAGCGCGGCCGCTAGCCCGCCGGCCTGAAGCGCGGCGCCGCGGCGCCGCGCCAGCGGTGCTACTGCATGAACCAGCCGTGGCTGACGACCAGGCTCTGCCCGGTCAGGGCGTTGCTCTCGAAACCCGCGAACAGCAGCGCCACTTCGGCCACGTCCTGCACGGTGGTGAACTCGCCGTCCACGGTTTCCTTCAGCATCACCTTCTTCACCACGTCGTCCTCGCTGATGCCCAGGGCGGCAGCCTGCTCGGGGATCTGCTTTTCCACCAGCGGCGTGCGCACGAAGCCGGGGCAGATGACGTTGGCGCGGATGCGGAAGGGCCCCCCTTCCTTGGCCACCGTCTTGCACAGGCCGATGAGGCCGTGCTTGGCGGTGACGTAGGCGCTCTTGAGCACCGAGGCTTCCTTGCTGTGCACCGAGCCCATGTAGATGATGCTGCCGCCCTTGCCGGCGGCCTTCATGTGCGGCACGCAGGCCTTGGTGGTGAGGAAGGCGCCGTCGAGATGGATGGCCAGCATCTTCTTCCAGTCGGCGAAGGGGAAGTCCTCGACCGGGTGGACGATCTGGATGCCGGCGTTGCTGACCAGCACGTCGACGCCGCCGTAGGCCGCGACCACGGCCGCGACGGCGGCGTTGACCTGCTCCTCGCTCGTCACGTCCATCGCCACCGCCATCGCGGTGCCGCCGGCCTTCGCGATCTCGTCGGCCACGGCCTGCGCCGCGGCCAGGTTCATGTCGGCGATGACGACCTTGCCGCCTTCGCGCGCGTAGGTGTGTGCGATTTCCTTGCCGATGCCGCTGGCGGCGCCGGTGACGATGCAGACCTTGTCCTGGAGTTTCATGGCGATGGGTGTTCCGTGGTGGGTGGGCGGGTTCAGGCCAGGTAGTCGTGGATCACGCTGCCCAGGCCGAGCGTCATGTCGGTGAGGATGTGGGTGCCCGACAGCACCTCCAGCACCGGCAGCTGCGCCACCGGGGCCAGCGCATGGTGCGCCAGCTGCAGCGCCGCCGGGCCGGTCCAGGCGCCCTTCAGGTTGATGTCCTGCAGGAAATACTGCACCAGCTCGCAGATGCGCGCCGAGCCGTCGACATGCGGAATGATCTTCAGCAAGTAGTTCGGCGCCATCAGG
Source organism: uncultured beta proteobacterium (assembly GCA_903914615.1). GTDB lineage: Bacteria > Pseudomonadota > Gammaproteobacteria > Burkholderiales > Burkholderiaceae_C > Rubrivivax. The sequence goes on from CAIWPS010000822.1 coordinate 1,894, forward strand.
CCGGCACGCACGGCGTCGAGGTCGAGCGCGCGGTGCTTGTAGCCCATGGTCGCTGTGGCCACGCGCACCGGGCCGTAGTCGAGCGTGCCCAGCAGGGTGTCCACCTCGACCGTCAGGCGCGGCGCGGCGAGCTTCTTCGGGAAGCCCCAGAGCTCGCGGCCGCCGGCGATCGGCCCTTCGTCGTTGAGGTACATCGAATGCACGTAGCCGCCGGCACGGCCCTCGAAGCTCACCGGGATGACCTGGCCCGACTCGGTGTAGTCGCCGAAGCCGGTCGAGTCGGGCATGCGGATGAACTCGTACTTGACGATCGGCTCGGTGATCTGCAGCGGCTCGGGCACCACGGCGCGCAGCGCCTCGGGGTCGGTGCGGTAGGTGACGATGAGGAATTCGCGGTTGACGAAGCGGTAGGGCCCGGGCGGGAAGGCCGGGCTGGTCAGCGGCATCGCGAAGGCGTTGGCGCGCACGTCGGCGATCTTCATGCGCCGTGCCCCTTCGCGGCCGGCGGGCGCGTGAGGTCGAAGACATGAACGCCGCCTGCGCCGCGCTCGGCACGCTCGGTCTGCTGGTGCTGCAGCCAGCGCGGGTCGTGCAGCGTGCGCCGCATGTCGGCCAGGCCGGCCTGCCAGTGCTCCTGCATCGACAGGCGCGAGAACTCGTAGTCCTTGGACTGCGACTCGTCGTGCTTGCTGCGGTAGATGAGGTGCACCACGTCCACCGCGTGCTGGCAATGTCGCAGCCCGGCCAGTGCGCGCACGTCGGGGTCGTCGCGCAAGGCGGCCGGCAGCTTGGCCAGAAGCCGCCTGGCGGCCTGGGCGACGACCTCGCGGTCGAGCTCGAAACTGGTGTTCAGGCGCGTGCGGCTGGAAAAGCGGATGTCCTTCTCGCGCTCGCTGACCTCGCCCAGGTTGCGCGGCAGCTCGCCGGTGGCCGAGAACAGGTCGACCTGGAAGATGGTGCGGCGCTGGCGCTCGGGGTGGCCGGCCTGGTCCAGCACGTACTGCAGCGGGGTGTTGGAGACGATGCCGCCGTCCCAGTAGAACTCGCCGTCGATCTCCACCGGCGCGAAGCCCGGTGGCAGCGCGCCGCTGGCCATGATGTGGCGGGCGTCGATGTGGCTGCGGCGCTGGCCGCTGGTATCGAAGTATTCGAAGTTGCCGCTGCGCACGTTGACCGCGCCCACCGACAGGCGCACCGGGCCGTGGTTGATGCGGTCGAAGTCGACCAGCCGCTCCAGCGTCGCCTTCAGTGGTGCGGTGTCGTAGTAGCTGATGGCCGCCAGCGTGCCCGGCGGCTGCAGCGGCGCCGGCGGGAAGCGCGGCGAGAAGAAGCCGGGCACGCCGAAAAGCAGGGCCTGGGTGGCGCTGGCCTCGTTCAGCGCCTGGCGCGCCGGGCCTTCCTTGGGCGTGGACAGCGTCGGCGCCGCCAGCGACGAAGTCACCTGTTCCCAGAACTCGCGCAGCCGCTCGACGCGCAGCGGCGGCGGGTTGCCGGCGATGAGC
>CAIWPS010000823.1 GCA_903914615.1 uncultured beta proteobacterium
GGCCGAGGGGAAGGCCACGCGCAGCGTCCGGCCTGCGGTGGCGGACCCTGCCGCCAGCGGCGCCGCGCCGGGCAGCGCGGCGCCGGCGGCCAGCAGGCTGCGCCGTTTCACGCCACCCCGTTGCGCGGGGCTCCCTCGACGTCCATGAGGTGCCATACGTCATACCAGAACAGCGGCCGCCGGTAGCCCTGCACCCAGCGGTGCGCCACGACGTCGACGTACTGGTGCACATGGGCCTTGTAGGGCGCATAGGCCACCGCGATGCGCTTGGCACGGTCGAAGGCGGCCTCGCGTTCGGGGCCGTCGGGCAGCGCGCTGAGGCGGTCGCATACCTCGTCGAAGGCCGGCAGCTTGAAGCGCGCCAGGTTGCCCTGGCCGATCTCGGGGCCGTAGAGCCGGCGCAGCGCGTCCTGGCCGTCGGTGGACGTGGCCGAGCTGCCGACGCGCCAGCACATCAGCTTGCCGGCGCGCGCGGCCTTCAGGTTCTCGGGCCACTGCGCGACCTTGAAAACGACCTGGATGCCGATCGCGTCCAGGGCCTTCTTCAGCAGCTCGTCGAACTGGCGGCTGAGCTGGTCGGCCTGCGAAGCCCATTCCAGCACCAGCGGCTGGCCGTCGGGCTGTTCGCGCCAGCCGTCGCCGTTGCGGTCGATGTAGCCGTACAGGTCCAGCAGCGCGCGCGCCCGCGCCGGGTCGTGGTCGCTGGCCTCGCTCTTGAACCGGGGGTCGTAGCCGCTGGTGTAGGGCGAGATCAGCGACTGCGCCGGCATCGCCAGGCCGCGGTAGGCGAGGCGGATCTCGCGGTCCACGTCCTGCGCCAGCCAGATGGCGCGGCGCAGCGCCACCTTGTGCGGCTCCAGGCCGCCGACCACGGGGTTGTCCATGTTGAAGAAGCTCATCTGCGTGGTCGGCACCAGCACCTTCCAGCCCTGCACGCCGCGCTTGGCGAGGTTGGGCGCCAGCTTGCCGCCGGGCATGGCCACGGGGGCGAATTCCTGCGGCACCGCCAGAAAGTCGACCTGCGCGTTGACGAAGCTCAGCCAGCGTGGCTGCGAAGCCTCGATGATGGAGATCTCGACGCGGTCGACTATGGGCAGCCGCCGCCCCTTCATGCGCGCCAGGATGGCCTGTCCCTCGGCGTCGTCGGGCGCGGGGTCGGCGTCCCAGTAGGCCTCGCGGTAGTTCGGGTTGCGTTCGAGCACGATGCGCGACGAGCGCCGCCACTCTGCCAGCCGGTAGGCGCCGGTACCCACCGGGTGCTCGACGATCTTGTCGCCATAGAACTCCACCACCTCGCGCGCCACGGCGCCGTAGGTGGCGCTGATGGCCAGCGCCTCGGCGAAGCGCGGCCGCGGCGCCTCGAGCGTGTATTGCAGCGTGTAGCGGTCCAGCGCGCGCAGACCGGCGATCTCGGTGTCGTAGTCGAAGGGCTGCTTGTCCTTCAGCGCCTTGCTGCGCAGCGCCGCCAGGCCGACGATCTTGTGGTCGTCGACGGTGGACCAGTTGGGCGACTTGTTGACCGGGTCGGCGAAGCGCTTCCAGGTGTAGACGAAGTCCTGCGCCGTCAGCTCGCGCTTCACACCCTTGAAGGCCGGGTCGTCGGAGAAGAAGACACCGGGCCGCAGGCGCACTGTCCACACGCGGTGGTCGGCCGAATGCTCGGGCATGCCCACCGCCACGCGCGGGCGCAGTTTGACCGGGCGCGCCAGGTGGTCGAACTCATAGGCGGCGTCGAAGATGTGGCCGGTGACGGTGACCGAATAGACATCGCTAAGCCGCACCGGGTCGAAGCCGGTCTCGGCCACCGGAAATGCCACCCGCAGCACCTTGGCCGCGCCCGGCGACGCCGCCGGTGCCGCGGCGGCCGCGGGCAGGCCCAGCGCCGCCGCGCCCGCCAGCGCCAGCGTGTCGCGCCGCTTCAATGCGCCTCCGCCACGGCAGCCGGCGCCGGCGCGCCCTTGCGTCTTGCGAGCTCGTTCATGTCGATGTCCACGTACTTGAAGAAGGCGGCGACGAAGATGTTGCGGTGGTAGCCCACGACCCAGGGCTGTGCCAGGTCGGTGAAGATGCGGTGCACATGCACCTTGTAGGGCATGTAGGCGATCAGCAGCTTCTTGGCCTCGTCCATCAGGGCCTGGCGCTCGGGGCCGTCGGGCAGCTGCTGCTGCCGTTCGTAGAGCGCGTTGAAGGCCGGCAGGTCGAAGCGCGAGTGGTTGGACTGCCCCTTGTTGGGCCCGTAGCCCAGGCTCAGGAAGGTGTCGCCGTCGGGCTCGGCGGGCGTCCAGCCCACGCCCCACATCATCAGCTTGCCGGCGCGCGAGCTCTTCAGCTGTTCGGGCCACTTGGCGACCTTGAAGACCATCTTGATGCCGATGGCCTGCATGTTCTTCTGCCACTGCTCGGTGAGCTGGCGGCTCAACTGGTCGGGGCTGGTGGCGTACTCGATGACCAGCGGGCTGCCGTCGGGCTGCTCGCGCCAGCCGTCGCCGTTGCGGTCGACGTAGCCGTACAGGTCCAGCAGCGCCGTCGCCCGGGCGCGGTCGAAGTCGCTCATCTCGCTCTTGAAGTCGGGTTCGTAGCCCCAGACGTTCGGCGCGATGATGCTCTGTGCCGGAATGGCCTGACCGCGCCGCACCAGGCGGATCTCGCGCTCGAGGTCCACCGCCAGGCTGATCGCCCGCCGCAGCGCCACCTTGGCCGGCTCGTAGCCGCCGACCACCGGGTTCTCCATGCCAAAGTAGGACACCGAGACATCCGAGCGCAGGTAGCGCACCATCTGGATGCCCTTCTTGGCCAGGTTCGGCGCCAGCCGGTTGTTCGGGAAGGCGACGTCGGCAAAGTCGTTGGGCACGATCTCGGCGATGTCCTGCTCCTGCCCCAGGAAGCTCAGCCAGCGCGGCTGCGGTTCTTCGATGATGGAGATCACCACCTGGTCGATCATCGGCATGCGCCGGCCCTTCAACTGCGCCGCGATGGCCTGCAGCCGCCGCGCCGGCGCGCTGTCGCCTTCGGGCGGGTGCTCGTCGTAGAAGACCTCGCGGTAGCCGGGGTTGCGCGCCAGCACGATGCGCGAGCTGCGCTGCCATTGCGCCAGCACGAAGGGCCCGGTGCCGACCGGGTGCTCGCCGACCTTGTCGCCATAGGCCTCGACGACCTCGCGTGCCAGCGCGCCCGCCAGCCCGGGCGCGGCCAGGTTGTAGACGAAGCGCGGCGTCGGCGCGGCCAGGCGGATCTGGAAGGTGTAGCGGTCCAGGCTGCGCAGGCCTTCCACCGGGGTGTCGTAGTCGAAGGGCTTCTTCTCCTTCATCAGCCGGCGCCGCAGCTCCGACAGGCCCAGCACCTTGGCGTTCTCCAGCAGGTACAGGTTGCCGCTTTTCCAGCGCGGGTCGTAGTGGCGCTTGAGCGAGTAGACGTAGTCCTCGGCCACCAGCTCGCGCTTCCTGCCCTTGAAGGCCGGGTCGTCGGCGAAATAGATGCCCGGCTTGATGTGGATGGTGAAGGTCTTGAAGTCGTCCGAGACCTCGGGCATCGCGGCGGCGGTGTTGGGCCGCATGCGCGCGGGCTGGGCCAGGAACTCGAATTCCAGCGGCGCTTCGAGCATCGCGGCGATGACGATGCGCGAGTAGACGTCGGTGACCTGCGCGGGGTCGAAGTTGGTCTCGGCGATCTGGAAGGCGTAGCGGAACACCTTCAGCGGGGGTGCGTCCGCCACCGGCGCGGCCGCGGGTGCGCGGCTGGCACAGGCCAGCGCCAGGCCCAGGGCCAGCGCAAGCAGGGAGGCGGACTTCATGTATGCGGCCATGGCATGAAAGCTGCTGAGTCTAGGGGCCGGAGCGCCGCGCCGCCGTCGGTGATCCCCCGCAAGCGAGCGGGGAAATCACCGGCCCGGCGGCGCAAAAGCGGAACCTACACTCGCGCATCCAAAAACCATGCCTGCGGCCCGCTGCGCAGGCGCCGGAGCTCTCATCGATGGCGGCATACCTCCTCAGGCGCCTGTGGCAGATGGTCCCGACGCTGGCCGGTGTCGTCCTGCTCGTGTTCTTCCTCTTCAAGTACTTCGGCGGCGACCCCGCCGAGCTGCTGGGCGGGCTCAACGCCAGCAAGGAGCAGATCGAGGCCATCCGCCAGCAGCTGGGGCTGGACCGGCCGGTGTGGTTCCAGCTGTGGATCTTCGTCAAGCAGGTGGTCACCTTCGACTGGGGCAAGAGCTGGGCCACCAACGAGGCCGTGAGCAACCTCTTCGCCACCCGGCTGCCGGCGACGCTGACGGTGATGGTGCCCATCCTCATCCTGGACACCGTGCTGGCGCTGCCGATCGCGATGTGGGTGGCCTACCGCCGCGGCAGCCTCACCGACCGCGCCATCATGGTCTGCAGCACGGTGGCGCTGTCCATCAGCCTGCTGGTCTACGTCATCATCGGCCAGTACGTCTTCGCCTTCCAGCTCGGCTGGTTCCCGGTGCAGGGCTGGAGCGACAGCACCTGGACCAACCTCGTCACCTACGCACCGCTGCCGGTGCTGCTGGTGGTGCTGGTGAGCCTGGCGCCGCAGACGCGGCTGTACCGCAGCTTCCTGCTCGACGAGCTGGGCCAGGACTACGTGCGCACCGCGCGCGCCAAGGGCATGACCGAGGGCGTGGTGCTGTTCCGCCACGTGCTGCGCAACGCCCTCATTCCCATCCTCACCAACATCGGGCTGGCGCTGCCCGGCATCTTCGTCGGCAGCTTCCTCATCGAGACCTTCTTCTCCATCCCGGGCCTGGGCCGCGAGGTGCTGCTGGCGGTGAACCGCAGCGACTTCCCTGTCATCCAGGCCGTCACCATCTACCTGGCGATGATCACGATGTCGGTCAACCTGCTGACCGACGTCGCGTTCAAGTTCGCCGATCCTCGCGTGGTGCTGAAGTGAGTGCGGTCCTGTCCGCCGACGGCGCCATCGAGGCGGCGCAGCAGCGCAGCGAAGGCGTCTGGCACGCCGCCTGGCGGCGCTTCAGGAGCGACCGCGTCGGCCTGGCATCGCTGGTCGTCGTCCTCGCCTTCATGGTGCTGATCGCGCTGTCGTCGCTGGGCCTGGTGGCGAAGAACTGGCAGGCCGAGGTGGGCGTGCCCGATGCACCGCCCACCTTCATGGGCCCGGCCGCGCCGCAGGCCGCGAGCGCCATCGACGTGCCCAAGGGGCCCAACGTCGACCTCAGCGACGTCGACCCGCTGGCGCCGCGCTACAAGGAATGGGACGAGCGCGCCAAGAAGTTCCAGGCCACCGAGACGGTGAAGGCGACGACCCTGCCCTTCGGCGCCGACCGCCTGGGCCGCGACGTGCTGGCCAAGACCATCAAGGGCACCGAGATCTCGGTCTTCGTCGGCGTCATGGCGGCCGTGGTGGCCACCGCCATCGGCACGCTGCTGGGCGCCTTCAGCGGCTTCTTCGGCGGCAAGGCCGGCGACCTGCTGGAGTGGCTCTACAACGTCTTCGAGAGCATCCCCGGCATCCTGCTCATCTTCGCCTTCGCCGCGGCGCTGAACACGCGCGGGGTGCAGAGCGTGGTCATCATCCTGGCCTTCACCGGCTGGACCGGCATGTACCGCCAGGTGCGCGCCGAGTTCATCAAGCACCGCAGCCGCGAGTACGTGCGCAGCGCCGAGGCCATCGGCGCCAGCACCATGAGCCGCATGTTCCGCCACATCCTGCCCAACGTCAGCCATGTCGTGCTGGTGCGCCTGGGCCTGCTGGTGGTGAACTTCATCAAGGCCGAGGTCATCCTGAGCTACCTCGGGCTCGGCGTGCGCGTCGACCAGGTCAGCTGGGGCACCATGCTGGCCGACGCGCAGAGCGAGCTGATCCTGGGCCACTGGTGGCAGCTGGCATCGGCCACGCTGTTCATGGCGGTCTTCGTCACCGCCTTCTCGCTGATGGCCGACGCGCTGCGCGATGCGCTCGACCCCAAGCTGCGCGGACTGGAGTGAGCATGCTGTTGTCGATCCAGGACCTGCGCGTGGCCTTCCGCATGGGCCAGGGCGTGCGCGCCGAGGCCGTCAAGGGCGTGAGCTTCGACGTCGCCGAGAACAGCGTCGTGGCGCTGGTGGGCGAGTCGGGCTCGGGCAAGAGCGTGACGGCGATGTCGGTGCTGAACCTGCTGCCCGACAACGCCGAGCGCAGCGGCCGCATCGTCTATCAACCCGAAGGACGGCAGGGGCGCGACCTGCTGCAGGCCGGCCTGCCCGAACTGCAGGCGCTGCGCGGCAAGGACATCGCCTGCGTCTTCCAGGACCCGATGAGCTCGCTCAACCCGGTCTTCGACGTCGCCAAGCAGCTCTGCGAACCGCTGATGCGGCACCTGGGCCTGACCAAGCGCCAGGCCCTGGCACGCGCCGAGGAACTGCTGGGCGAGGTCGGCATTCCGGAGCCGAAGCGGCGCCTGTCGAGCTACCCGCACGAGATGTCGGGCGGCCAGCAGCAGCGCGTGATGATCGCCATGGCGCTGGCCTGCGAGCCCAAGCTGCTGATCGCCGACGAGCCGACGACGGCGCTGGACGTCACCATCCAGCGCCAGATCCTGGAACTGCTGGGCAGGCTCAAGACCCGCCACCGCATGAGCGTGCTCTTCATCAGCCACGACCTCGGCCTGGTGGGCGAGATCGCCGACCAGGTGGTGGTGATGCGCGGCGGCACCGTCCGCGAGCAGGGGCCCGTGGCCGGCATCTTCGAGGCGCCGCGCGACGACTACACGCGGGCGCTGCTGTCCTGCCGGCCCAGCCTGGAAGGCAACCCGGCGCGGCTGATGGTCATCGACGACCACATGGCGGGCAGGGCGGCACAGAGCGTGGCCCAGGCCAAGGACCCGGCCGCGCCCGTGGTGCTGGAAGTGCGCTCGCTGGCCAAGAGCTTCTGGCTGCGCGAGGGCCTGTTCGGCCGGCGCGAGTTCAAGGCCGTGCAGAACGTGAACTTCCAGCTGCGCAAGGGCCACACGCTGGGCGTGGTGGGCGAGTCGGGCTCGGGCAAGACGACGATGGGGCTGACCCTGCTGCGCCTGCACGAACCCACCGGCGGCGAGGTCGTCTTCGACGGCCAGAACCTGCTGACGATGACCGACCGCGACCGCCAGGGCATGCGCCGGCGCATCCAGATCGTGTTCCAGAACCCCTATGCCAGCCTGAACCCGCGCTTCACCATCGGCCAGACGCTGCTCGAGCCGATGGTCATCCACGGCATCGGCAAGGACACCGCCGAGCGCGAGCAGCGCGCCCGCGCGCTGCTGGAGAAGGTGGGCCTGGACGGCCGCGCCTTCGGAAAGTACCCGCATGAATTCAGCGGCGGCCAGCGCCAGCGCGTGGCCATCGCGCGTTGCCTCACGCTCAACCCCGAGGTGCTGGTGCTGGACGAGGCGGTGAGCGCGCTGGACGTGAGCGTGCAGGCGCAGGTGCTGAACCTCCTGAAGGACCTGCAGGACGAGTTCGGCCTGAGCTACGTCTTCATCAGCCACGACCTGGCGGTGGTGCGCTTCATCAGCGACGAGGTGCTGGTGATGAAGGACGGCGTCGTCGTCGAGCAGGCCAGCGCCGCGCAGATCCTGGCCGCGCCGCGCGAGGAATACACCAAGCGGCTGCTGGCGGCCATCCCGCGAGGGTACCGAGCGGCCGCCTGATACGCCGCGAGGGTACCGAGCGGCCGCCTGATAACGCCGCGAGGGTACCGAGCGGCCGCCCGAGCCTTGCGCACCGCGGCCATTTGCGCCGGGTCCCCGCCGCATTTCCACGCTTGCCACGCCCTGCCCATCTCAAGAATTCCCCAGCCCGGGCCGATACAGCTCCTTCGGGGCCTGCCACGGGGGCGGCCGCGTTCGGCTTGAACTGATGGAGACAAGGCATGAGCAAGATGAACTTCAGACGCGCCCTGCTGCTGGGCCTGGCCGGCGTCTGCCTGGCGGCGCCGGTGCTGGCGCAGGAGCGCGCCACCAAGGACGAGGCCAAGGCGATGTCCGACGCCGCCTTCGAGCACATCAAGAAGGTCGGCACCGAGAAGGCCTACAAGGACTTCACCACCGACAAGGCGGCGTGGACCAAGAAGGACCTCTACGTCATGGTCTACGACAACAAGGCCATTGCGCTGGCCCACGGCGGCAACGACAAGCTGGTCGGCAAGGACATGTCGTCGATCAAGGACGCCAACGGCGTGCCCATCGTCACCGGCATGATCGCCCTCGCGGCCAAGGGCGGCGGCTGGTTCGACTACGACTGGCCCGACCCGATCACCAAGAAGGTGATGTCCAAGTCCACCTACGCGCGCAAGCAGCCCAACGGCGAAGGCTTCATCGGCGTCGGCGTCTACCGCTGAGCCGGCCTGCAGCCGACCTTGCCTGAACCCCAGCCTGGAAAAGAGCGGACCATGAGCTTTGCATTGCGCAACCTCTCCATCGGTGCCAAGGTCTCGGCGGCCACCGCCGTGGCCCTGGCCGGGCTGGTCGTCGTGGCCGCGCTCGGCTGGACCGGCAACCGCGCCCTCTCGACGGAACTCTCGCGCCTGGGCGGCGCGGGCGTGGACCGCCTGGTGGGCGTGCAGTCGCTGGCCGCGCGCATGACCGACCTGCACCAGCGGCTCTACCAGAGCCTGACCTGGGAAGCCATCGGCCAGCGCGCCGAGCTCATCAAGACGCTGGACGGCAAGATCCTCGCCGACCTCGGTGCCCTGGCCAAGGACATCGAGGCCGCCGGCAGCGCCGCGCCCGAGGCGCAGCGCCCCGCGATGGCCGACCTGCTGCAGGGCTACAAGGCCTACGCCAAGAGCGTGGCCGACACGCTGGACATGAAGTCCGCCGGCGTCGCCAACGCGGCCGCCTTCGTCGTCACCCTCGACGGCCAGTTCGCCAAGAGCCAGGCGCGCGTGGCCGGCCTGGTGCAGGACCAGATCGAGGCCACGCGCGGCAGCGCCGCCGCCGCCGAGGCCGAGGTGCAGCGCAAGGGCTGGTGGATGGGTGGCGTGGCGCTGGCCGTGCTGGCGCTGTGCAGCGGCCTGTCGTGGCTGTTCATGCGCGCCATCGTGCGCCCGCTGGGCCGCGCGGCCAGCCTCGCCGGCGCACTGGCGCAGGGCGACCTCACGATGCGCCACCCGACGCGCGGCGCCGACGCCACCGGCCACGTGCTGGCCGCCCTGGACGAGGTGGCGCGCAACCTCGCCGGCCTGGTGCAGGACGTGCGCGGCACGGCCGACGAGATCAACACCGCCTCGGGCGAGATCGCCAGCGGCAACGCCGACCTCTCGGCGCGCACCGAAAGCACGGCCTCGGCGCTGCAGCAGGCGGCGGCGTCGATCGAAGAGCTGGCCGCCACCATCCGCACCAGTGCCGACAACGCGCGCAGCGCCAACGCCCTGGCCGCCGACGCCTCGCGCGTGGCGCGCGAGGGCGGCGCCATCGTCGCCGACGTCGTCACCACCATGGACGACATCAACCGCCAGGCGAAGAAGATCGGCGAGATCATCGGCGTCATCGACGGCATCGCCTTCCAGACCAACATCCTGGCGCTGAACGCCGCCGTGGAAGCGGCCCGTGCCGGCGAGCAGGGCCGCGGCTTCAGCGTCGTCGCCAGCGAGGTGCGCAGCCTGGCGCAGCGCAGCGGCGACGCGGCGCGCGAGATCCGCACCCTCATCAGCAGCTCGGTCGAGCAGATCGACGCCGGCGCCGGCAAGGTGCAGGCCGCCGGCCAGACCATGGGCCGCATCGTCGGCGCCATCGAGAAGGTGGCGCAGACGGTGGACGACATCTCGCGCGCCGCCGCCGAGCAGGCCAGCGGCATCGCCCAGGTCAACCAGTCGGTGGCCGAGATGGACCGCTCGACGCAGCAGAACGCGGCCATGGTCGAGCAGGCCAGCGCGGCCACCGAGTCGCTGCGCTCGCAGGCCGCGCACCTGGTGCGGCTGCTGACGCGCTTCCGCACTGCCTGAAGTTGCGGCCGCGGCTGCGGGTACGCTAGCGGGCCTGCGCGCCGCTGCCGCCACCGCACCCGGCGGCGCGGCGCGGCGCCAGAAGGAGAGCCCGCATGCCCAAGATCGTCGTCCTCAACGGCCCCAACCTCAACCTGCTCGGCGAGCGCGAGCCGGCCGTCTACGGCCGTGCCACGCTGGCCGACGTGGAGGCGCTGTGCCAGGCCACCGGCGCGCGCCTGGGCGTGAGCGTGGAATGCCTGCAGAGCAACCACGAAGGCGTGCTCGTCGACGCCCTGCAGGCCGCCGGCCGTGGCGTCAGGGCCGGCGAGGTGCTGGGCGTGGTGCTCAACGCGGGGGCCTACACGCACACCTCGGTGGCGCTGCACGACGCCATCACTGGCGCCCAGGTGCCGGTGGTGGAGGTGCACATCTCCAACGTCCATGCCCGCGAGGCCTTCCGCCACCACAGCCATGTCGCGCCGGCCGCCGCCGGCATCGTCATCGGCTTCGGCGTCGACGGCTACGCGCTGGCCATCGAAGGGCTGGTGCGCAAGTTCGGCGGCCGCTGAGCCGCCCTGGCGCTCGGCCGCAGCCGCAGCCGCAGCGCCGACCCGGCGCCGTCAGCGCGACGCGGCGGCCAGCGGCGCCAGCAGGCGCAGCAGCTCGGCTTCCTCCACCGGCTTGGCGATGAAGCCCGCCATGCCGGCGGCCGCCGCCTCGGCGCGCTCGTGCGCCAGCACGGCCGCAGAGAAGGCCAGCACCGGCAGCGCCGCGGTCCGCGGGTCGCCCTGCAGTGCACGCGTCGCCGCCAGGCCGTCGACGACCGGCATGTGCAGGTCCATCAGCACCGCGTGCAGGGCGGCCGCCTCGCGCTGCGCTATGGCCACGGCCTGGGCGCCGTCCTCGGCCTCCAGCACCTCGGCACCCAGGCGCTGCAGCAGCGTGCAGACGATGAGGCGGTTGACCGGGTTGTCCTCGGCCACCAGCAGGCGCAGGCCGGCCAGGGGTGCGGCCGCGGCGTGGTCGGGCGCCGCGGGCGCGGGCGCCGGCAGGGCCGCCGCGGGCAGCCGCAGCTCGGCCCAGAAGCAGCTGCCGCTGCGGCCGTCGCTGTCCACGCCCACCGCCCCGTCCATGCGCTGCGCCAGTTCGCGGCAGATCGACAGCCCCAGGCCGCTGCCGCCGTAGCGGCGCGTCGTCGAGCTGTCGGCCTGCACGAAGGGCTCGAACAGGCGTTCGCGCAGCGCGCCCGGCACGCCCACGCCGCTGTCCTGCACCTCGATGCGCACGCGCGCTTCGGTGGCGGCCGACAGGCGCAGCGCGACGCTGCCGCGCTCGGTGAACTTGAGCGCGTTGCTGAGGAAGTTGGCCAGGATCTGCCGCACCCGCACCGGGTCTCCGCGCACGCGCGCGGGCAGCGCCGGGTCCAGCGTCAGCGCCACCGCCAGCCCGCGCTCGCGGCCCAGCGCGGCATAGGTCTCGAAGCTGCCGGTGGCGAGCGCGCGCAGGTCGAAGTCAATGGCCTCCAGCTGCAGCTGGCCGGCTTCGATCTTGCTGAGGTCGAGCACGTCGGACACGATGCCCGAAAGCTGGTCCGCGCTGTTCATCAGGTGGCCCAGGTATTCGCGCCGCCGCGCCTCGTCCAGCGCCGGATCCTGCAGCATCCGCGCCATGCCCAGCACGCCGCCCAGCGGGGTGCGGATCTCGTGGCTCATGGTGGCCAGGAAGGCGCTCTTGGCGGCGTTGGCCGACTCGGCCTGGCGCTTGGCCTGCGCCAGCTCGCGTTCCTGGCGCAGGCGCTCGGTGACGTCGCGCACGGTGATGACGGCCACCGCCTCGCCGTCCCATTCGAAGGCCGCCGCCGTCATCAGCATGTCGCGCACGCTGCCGTCGCGCAGGTGCACGGCCGTGGGCAGGTCGCGCGCGATGCCGCCGCCGCGCTGCAGCGCTTCGCGCAGCCGCACCGCCTCGGTGGCGTCGGGCCACAGGCCGAGTTCGTGCGCGCTGAGCCCGAGCACCTCGGCCTCGGGCCGGCCGGCCGTCTGCGCGAAGCTGGCATTGGCCAGCAGGATGCGGCCGTCGTCCAGCCGCGCCACGCAGATGGCGTCGGGGCTCATGTCCACCAGGCGGTCGAGCATGGCCTGGGTGCGGCGCTGCGCCTGCTGGGCCAGCCGCTCGGCGGTGACGTTGCGGCTGGTGCCGCGCCAGCCCAGCACCCGGCCTTCGGCGTCGCGCACCGGCTCGCCGGTGATGCGCAGGCCCAGCAGGGCGCCGTCGGCGCCGCGCAGGGTGACGGCGCGGTCATGGAAGGTGCGCCGGGCGCGCAGGTCCCCGCGCAGCGTGCGCCAGTCGGCGTCGTCCAGCGGCTGCGGGCCGCCGGGCCAGCCCAGGCGCAGGAACTCGGCGCGGCTGTGGCCGCTGCTGGCCTCGAAGGTGTCGGACAGGGCCGTGATGCGGAGCTGGCCGTCGGCCTCCCAGGTCCAGTCGCTGCCGATGCGCAGCAGCTCGGCCAGGCGCCGGCTTTCGCTGACGGCGTGGCCGAGCGCGCCGCCGACCATGCGGTACAGCAGGCGCGCCGCCAGCCAGCCGCCCAGGGCCAGCAGCAGGTGGCCGATGATGCGGTTGCGCAGCAGCACGGCCGGCGCCGCGGCCAGGCCCGGCAGCAGGCCCTGCGCCTCGGCCCAGGCCTGCACCGCCACCACGGCGGCATAGAGCAGCGCCAGCCCGGTGGCCACGCGCATGCCGGCCACCGCGCCGGCCATGGCGATGAGCACGGCCACGCCCGACAGCGCCATCGTGTGCACGCCCAGGCCGCTGTTCCACGAGTAGATCGACAGCGCCAGCATCGCCGCCAGCAGCAGCCCGGCCGCGGCCAGCCGCGGCCGGCCGCGGCGCAGCACCTGCGCGCACAGCAGCGCCACCAGCACCAGCATGAAGCCGAAGCGCAGCCGCGTCTGCGTCAGCGGTTCGGCCCGCGCCAGCGCCATTTCGACCAGCGACACCGCGGCCACCAGCGCCCCCAGGCCGCCGACGAACCACGCCAGCACGGCGGCAGCCTGGCCCTGCAGGTCGGCGCGGACGTCGCTGCGCAGCGGGTTCATCATGGCCCGCCGCCC
>CAIWPS010000824.1 GCA_903914615.1 uncultured beta proteobacterium
CCGCTGTGGCGGCCGCTCTGGTAGCGCAGGTAGAGCTGGTAGTGCTCGGGCACGAAGCCCAGGCGCAGCACCCGCGCCACCAGGTGGCCGTGGGCCTTGTGGGCGCGGCGCTGGCTGCGCGTGGGCTTGAAGCCTGCCACTGGAACGCGCAGCGGCACGCAGGCGCGGCAGCCGTCGCAGTAGGGCCGGTAGGTGAACATGCCGCTGCGGCGGAACCCGGCGGCCACCAGGCCGGAATAGGTGTCGGCGTGGATGAGGTGGCTGGGCGTGGCCACCTGCGAGCGCGCCTGGCGCCCGGGCAGGTAGCTGCAGGGGTAGGGGGCCGTTGCGTAGAACTGCAACGAGCCGAGCGGCAATTCCTGGGGATGGGTCACGCGGTGGGGGTCCTGCTCGCCCGGGGCAGCAGCAGGTCCCAGGCGGCGTCATCATAGGTCCAGTCGGCCACGGCCGGTGCGTCCAGCGTGGCCGCGAGGTGGGCCTCGAATGCGCTGCGCGGGATCTCCTGGCCGCCGAAGGACGCCAGGTGGCCGGTGTTCTGCTGGCAGTCGACGAGCGCGATGCCGCGCGCCCGGCACGCCGCCACGAGCCCGGCAAGCGCGATCTTCGACGCGTCGGTGCGGTGCGAGAACATCGACTCGCCGAACACCATGCGGCCGATGGCGACGAAGTACAGGCCGCCCACCAGCACGCCGTCGATCCAGGTCTCGGCGCTGTGCACGCGCCCGGCCCGGTGCCAGGCGCCGTAGGCCTCCACGATGGCGGGCACGATCCAGGTGCCGTCCTGGCCCGGCCGCGGCGTGGCCGCGCAGGCCGTGATGACCTGCTCGAAGGCACTGTCGAAGCGCAGCTCGCAGCCCGGCGTGCGGCGGAAGCGGCGCAGCGTCTTGGCCAGCGTGTGCGACAGGCGGAAGGCGGCCACCGGCAGCACCATGCGCGGGTCGGGGCTCCACCACAGCGTCGGCTGGCCGGGGCTGAACCAGGGGAAGATGCCCTTGCGGTAGGCCTCTTCCAGCCGCGCCGGGTTGACGCTGCCGCCGGCGGCGACCAGCCCCGGCGCGTCGCTCTCGGGCCGCAGCGCCAGGCGGCCCGGCGGCAGCGGCGTGCTGTCGTCGATCCAGCTCAGCATCGGTGCCGCGTTCAGCGCGCCCTGCCCAGCTGCAGCCAGAGGAAGGTGTACTCCAGCGCCATCATCTGCGCGCGCTGGCCGTTGTCGGCGGCGCCGCCGTGGCCGCCCTCGATGTTCTCCCAGTACAGCACGTCGTGCCCCTGGCCGATCATGCGCGCTGCCATCTTGCGTGCGTGGCCGGGGTGGACGCGGTCGTCACGGGTGCTGGTGGTGAAGAGCACGCGCGGCATCTTCACGCCCGCCTTGACGTTCTGGTAGGGGCTGTACTTGCCTATCCAGGCCCATTCGGCGGCGACGTCGGGGTCGCCGTACTCGGCCATCCACGAAGCCCCGGCAAGCAGCTTGCTGTAGCGCTGCATGTCCAGCAGCGGCACCTGGCAGACGACGGCGTTGAACAGCTCGGGCCGCTGCACCATCACCGCACCCACCAGCAGGCCGCCGTTGCTGCCGCCCTGGATGCCCAGGTGCGCGGGCTGCGTCACCTTGGTCTCGATGAGGTCCTCGGCGACGGCGGCGAAGTCGTCGTAGCTCTTCTGCTTGCCGGCCTTCACCGCCGCCTGGTGCCAGCCGGGGCCGAATTCGCCGCCGCCGCGGATGTTGGCCAGCACGTAGACGCCGCCGCGGCCGGTCCAGGCGCGGCCGACGGCACCGGAGTAGAAGGGCGTCATCGAGACCTCGAAGCCGCCGTAGCCGTAGAGCAGCGTCGGGTTGCTGCCGTCGGCCTTCGCGCCCTTGGGCCAGATGACGAAGTAGGGCACGTGGGTGCCGTCCCTGCTCTTCGCGAAGCGCTGCTCGACGCGCATGCCGGTGGCATCGAAGAAGCTCGGGCGCGACTTCAGCAGCTCGCGCTCGTCGCTGCCGGTGCGGCCCAGCTGCAGCGAGTCGGGGCTGAGGAAGTCGGCGGCGTTGAGCAGGTAGGCCTCGCCCAGCGGGTCGTCTTTCAGCAAGGGGTCGTACAGCGCGCTCACCGAGAGCGTGCCGGGGTAGGGCGCCTTGGCCTCGCGGCGCTGCCAGCGGCCGTCGACCTCGCGCCATTCCTCCACCCGCGAGGCCACATTGTCCAGCACGTCCAGCAGCACGGTGTCGCGGGCGAGCGCATAACCGGCCAGCGAACGCGTCGCGGTGGGCGTGAACAGCGCGGTGAAGCGCCGCTCGCCCTTCAGGTAGGCGGTGGCGTCGGCCACCAGCAGCGAGCCGCGCGGCCAGGTCTGCCCGCCCGCCTTCCAGTCGCTGCGCAGCTCGATGAAGACGCGGTCGCGGCGGAAGGCCAGCTGGGCGTCGTCGGGCTTGGCGATGGGCACCAGCAGCTGGCCCTGCAGCAGGAAGCTCTTCGAGTTGTAGAAGTCGATCGAACGGCCGACAACGGTGCGCTCCCAGCCCGGCGTGGTGTCAACGCTGGCGTAGGCCGCCACGTCCTTGGCCTGGCCCTCGAACACGGTCACCGCCTCGGCCAGCTTCTGACCGCGCTGCCAGCGCTTGACCACGCGCGGGTAGCCGGAATCGGTGAGCGAGCCCGGGCCGAAGTCGGTGGCGACCAGCACCTGGTCGGCATCGACCCAGTCGACGCTGGACTTGGCTTCGGGCAGCGCGAAGCCGCCTTCGACAAAGCGCCTGGCGACGGTGTCGAACTCGCGCACGACATGCGCATCGGCGCCGCCGCGGGACAGCGAGACCAGGCAGCGGCGGTACTCCGGCCCCAGGCAGGTGGCGCCGGCCCAGACCCAGTTCTCGCCCTCGGCCTTGCCCAGGGCGTCGACGTCGATCACCGTTTCCCAGGCCGGCCTGGCCTTGCGGTACTCGGCCAGGGTGGTGCGCCGCCACAGGCCGCGCGGGTTGTCGGCGTCGCGCCAGAAGTTGTAGAGCCATTCGCCGCGGCGGCTGACGTAGGGGATCTGCTCGCGCGAGTCGAGCACCTCGCGCAGGCTGCTGCGCAGGGCCTCGAAGCCGGGCTGGGCCTGCAGCAGCTTTTCGCTCTGGGCGTTGCGTTCGCGCACCCAGGCCAGCGCGCGCTCGCCCTGCACGTCTTCGAGCCAGAGCTGGGGGTCTTGAAGGGTTTGCGACATCGTGGGGCTCGAAGCCAGGTTGACCAGCAGCAGAGCCGCAAGCAGGCGGGGAAGTTTCATGCTGACGCCGTTTTCAGTGCGATGGGGTGGACCTCGACGCTGCGCGTGGCGTCGCCGACCCAGATCTGGCCGTCCTGCACCGTCACCTGCAGCTGCATCGACCGCGCGGCCAGCGCGGCCAGGGCCTGGCTCTGCGGCGCCGGCAGCTGCCACACCGCCAGGTTGGCCAGGCGCGCCACCTTGTTCTGCACCCCGGCCCACCAGATCGGCGACGCGCTGGCATAGACGTAGAGCGTGACGCGGTCGGCGCGCCCGCAGGCGCGCGCCAGGCGGCGTTCCTCGGGCTGGCCGACCTCGATCCAGTGGCGCAGGCGGCCGTCCAGGCTGTGTTCCCACAGGTCCGGTTCGTCGGCGTCGGCCAGCCCGCGCGCGAACACCAGCGCGCCGTCGTCGTCGCTGGCCGGAGCCTGCAGCGCGAAGGCCAGCAGCCGCACCATCAGCCGCTCTTCGGTTTCCGAGGGGTGCAGGGCCAGCGTGAGCGCGTGGCTGGCGTACACGGCGCGGTCCATGTCGGCGATCTGCAGCGTGGCCTTGCAGATGGTGGACTTCAGCGCCATGAGGCGGACGGGCAGGGCAGGGCGGGGCGCAGGGGCATGGGGCGTGGCGGGACGTCGGGGCAGCGCACTGTGCCACAGGCGCGTGCACGGCCGCAGGCGGCGGCCGCAGGCCCCCGGGCGGCCGGGCCCCTCGATCCTGCGGGCAAGTCCGCGAGTTCGGGCCGGGCGGGGGTGGCATCATGCGCGGTCTTGCCGGCCCGCCCGGCCTCCCGTCTATCTTTCGAGGAACAAGATGAAGTTGAAGACGCTCGTGCTGGCCGCTTCATGCCTGGCCGCCGCTGCCGGGGCCCAGGCGCAGAACGCACCCGCCGCTGCAGCCTCCAAGCCCGCTGCCAAGGCCGCCGCCGCCAAGCCCGCCGCGTCGGCTGCCGCCGCGACCGCAGCCGGCGGCAAGACGCTGACCATGGGCGGCAAGACGAACAACGGCGGCGGCCCCATCCTCACGCGCGACGAGCTGCGCGCCTGCCTGAGCCAGGAAGAGAGCGTGCGGGCTCGCCTGGCCGACATCGAGGCGCGGCGGCCGCCGCTGGACAAGGAGAAGGCCGAGGTGGCCGCCGAACAGCAGGCGCTGCGCGGCGAGCGCGGCCCCATCGACGACTACAAGCGCCAGATCGACGCCTTCAGCGCGCGCATGAAGGACTTCGGCGCCCGCGTCGAGAGCTGGAACCAGCGCACGGCCGAGTTCAACGGTGCCGGCAAGAGCGGCCCCTCGGCCGACCGCCAGCGCGCCGAGCTGAACAAGGAACGCGACGAACTCGGCAAGGAGCAGAAGGTGCTGGAGGACGAGAAGACGCGCCTGGCCACCGAAAGCGACGCAGCCGTCAAGGCCTTCAATGCCAAGGCGGCGGCGCTGGAGGCCAAGGTCACGTCGTGGAACCAGCGCAACGAGCAGTGGAACGTCGACTCGCGGGCGCTCGAGGCCGAGCGCTCGCAGTGGGTCGGCGCCTGCGCCGACCGCCGCTACCGCGAGGACGACGAGATCGCCATCAAGCGCGGCAAGTGACACAACTCGGCAGGGTGGCGACATGGACATGAAGGCCGGAACGAACCCGCTGCTGCAGCCCTGGGACACGCCCCACGGCCTGCCGCCCTTCGACAGCCTGCGCCCGGAGCACTTCGAGCCGGCCCTGGCAGCGGCGATGCAGGCGCACCGCGACGAGCTCGAGGCGATCGCGACGCAGGCCGCAGAGCCCGACTTCGACAACACCGCGGCGGCCTTCGACCGCGCCGGTGCGCAGCTGGCGGGCATCGCGGCGGCGTTCTACAACCTCACCTCGTCGGCGACGAGCCCCGAGCTGCAGGCCGTGCAGCGCGCGCTGGCCGGGCCCATGGCCGCGCACCACAGCGCGGTGCACATGGACGCGCGGCTGTTCGGCCGCATCGCCGTCGTGCACGCCCGCCGCGAGGCCCTGTGCGCCGAGCAGCGGCGGCTGGTCGAGCGCCTGCACCTGGACTTCGTGCGCGCCGGCGCGCGCCTGCCCGCCGCGGCGCAGCAGCGCTACGCGCAGGTGATGCAGGAACTGGCGCGGCTGACGACGCGCTTCGCGCAGAACGTGCTGCACGACGAGTCGAGCTGGCAGCTGGCCCTGCACGGCGAGGCCGATCTGGCAGGGCTGCCCGACTTCGTGCGCGCCAGCGCGCGCCAGGCCGCTGCCGAGCGCGGCGTGGACGGCCACCTCATCACTCTGGCGCGTTCGCTGGTGGTGCCCTTCCTGACCTTCTCGCAGCGCCGCGACCTGCGCGAGCAGGCCTGGCGCGCCTGGGTCGGCCGCGGCGAGAACGCCGGCGAGCACGACAACCGCGAGGTCGCGCGCGACATCCTGCGCCTGCGCAACGAACAGGCGCGGCTGCACGGCCATGCCAGCTATGCGGACTACTCGCTCGCCGACACCATGGCCGGAACGCAGACCGCCGCGCAGGGCCTGCTGAACGAGGTCTGGCCGCGTGCGCTGGCCGCGGTCGAGCGCGAGCGCGCGGCCCTGCACGAGGCCATGCAGGCCGCCGGCGAACGCGGCGAGATCGAACCTTGGGACTGGCGCTACTGGGCCGAACAGGTGCGGCGCGAGCGCTACGCCGTCGACGACGCCGAGGTCAAGCCGTACTTCGAACTCGGCCGCGTCGTGCAGGCCGCCTTCGACTGCGCGACCCGGCTCTTCGGCCTGCACTTCAGCGCGCGCGACGACATCCCGGTCTACCACCCCGACGTGCGCGCCTACGAGGTGCGCGACCGAGAAGGCCGCGTCGTCGGCATCTTCCTGCAGGACAACCATGCCCGCGCCAACAAGCGCAGCGGCGCCTGGATGAGCTCGCTGCGCTGGCAGGCACGCAACGGCGCGCCGCAGCTGCCGGTGATCCTGAACAACAACAACTTCGCCAAGGGCGAGCCGACGCTGCTGTCGCTGGACGACGCGCGCACGCTGTTCCACGAATTCGGCCACGGCCTGCACGGGCTGCTGTCGAACGTGACCTACGTGCGCCTGTCGGGCACGCAGGTGCTGCGCGACTTCGTCGAGCTGCCGTCGCAGATCTTCGAGCACTGGATCGGAGAGCCCGAGGTGCTGCGCCGCCATGCCCGGCATTACCAGACCGGCGCGCCCATCCCCGACGCGCTGATCGAGCGCCTGCAGCGCGCGCGCCGTTTCGGCCAGGGCTACGAAACCGTGCGCTACACCGCCAGCGCCATCGTCGACCTGGCGGTGCATGCGCTGACCGACGCCGAGCCGCCCGCTGACCTCTGCGCCTTCGAGGCCGAGCTGCTGCAGGCGCAGGGCTTGCCGCCGGGCGTGGGGCTGAACCACCGGCTGGTGCACTTCCAGCACCTGTTCGCCAGTAGCGGCTATGCTGCCGGCTACTACTACTACCTCTGGGCCGAGGTGCTGGACGCCGACGGCTACGACGCCTTCACCGAGGCCGGCAGCCCCTTCGACGCCGAGGTGGCGGGGCGGCTGCTGCGCCACATCTACGCGGTGGGCAACAGCGTCGACCCGGCGGCGGCCTACGCCGCCTTCCGCGGCCGCGGCCCCACGGTGCAGCCGCTGCTGAAGAAGCGCGGCCTGCTCGAAGCGGCCTGACTGGCCCACCCCTCAGCAAGCAAGAGAAGACAACGCATGTTCGACACCGCGATCGCCGGCAGCCTGCCCAAGCCGGCCTGGCTGGCCGAGACCGAGAAGCTCTGGCCGCAATGGAAGGCGAGCGGCGCCGAACTGGCGCAGGCCAAGCTGGACGCCACGCTGCTGTGGATCAAGGCCCAGGAAGACGCCGGCGTCGACGTCATCGGCGACGGCGAACAGAGCCGCCAGCATTTCGTGCACGGCTTCCTCGAGCAGGTCGAGGGCATCGACTTCGCTCACAAGGTCGAGATGGGCATCCGCAACGACCGCTACAAGGCGATGGTGCCGCAGGTCGTCGCGCCGCTGCGGCTGAGGGGCCGCGTGCACGCAACCGAGGCGCGCTTCCTGCGTGCCCACACGAAGCGCCGCATCAAGTTCACGCTGCCCGGGCCCATGACCATTGTCGACACCGTCGCCGACCGCCACTACGGCGACCGCATGAAGATGGCGATGGCCTTTGCCGAGCTGCTCAACGCCGAAGCGCTGGCGCTGCAGGCCGACGGCGTGGACGTGATCCAGTTCGACGAGCCGGCCTTCAACGTCTACCTCGACGAGGCCGCGACCTGGGGCGTGCAGGCGCTGGAGCGCGCGGCGCAAGGCCTGACGTGCAAGACGGCGGTGCACATCTGCTACGGCTACGGCATCCAGGCCAATATCGACTGGAAGAACACGCTCGGCCAGGAATGGCGCCAGTACGAGAAGGTGTTCCCGGCGCTGGCCGCCAGCCGCATCGACCAGGTGAGCCTGGAATGCATCCACTCGCGCGTGCCGGCCGAGCTGATGGCGCTGCTCAAGGGCAAGGACGTGATGGTGGGCGTCATCGACGTCGCCAACGAGGCCGTCGAGACGCCCGAGGATGTCGCCGACACCATCGGCCGCGCGCTGCAGTACGTGCCGCGCGAGCGCCTCATCGCCTGCACCAACTGCGGCCTGGCGCCGATGAGCCGCGCGGTGGCCGAGGCCAAGCTGCGCGCGCTGGCCGCCGGGGCGGCGCTGGCGCGGCAGCGGCTGGGCGTCTAGGCGAACTTCGCGGCGGCTTCGGCCACGCGCTGGCCGAAGGCCTTGGCGGTGGCGATGTCGCCGGGCACCATCTCGTCGGCCGAGGCGTCCGAAGGCGTGGCCGTGATGAGCCCGGTGCTGCCGCCCAGGTTGTTGATGTCGTCGCGGGTGTGGCGCTTGGCGTTGTTCGGCAGCAGGCCGGTGCCGACCCAGAACATGCCGTGTTGCTGCGACAGCGTCACCAGGTACTGCAAGGTCGAGAACTTGTCGCCGTTGAGCGTCGCCGAGTTCGTGAAGCCGGCGGCCAGCTTGTTCTTCCATTGCTGCGTGAACCAGGGCTTGGAAGAGGCATCGGCGAACTTCTTGAATTGCCAGCTCGGGCCGCCCATGTAGGTGGGGCTGCCGAAGACGATGGCGCTGGCCGCGGCCAGCTGTTCCCAACCGCCCGCGGGCAGGTTGCCCTCGGCATCGATGGGCAGCAGCGTGCCGCCGCTGGCTTCGGCCACGGCCTGCGCGACCTTGGCGGTGTGGCCGTAGCCGCTGTGATAGACGATGACGATCTTGCTCATTCGGAACTGCTCCAGGGGTTGAGGAATTGAAAAGTCGACGCGCCGGCCTTTCGGCCTACGGCGCGAGGTCGAACACCAGCACCTCGGCGTCTTCACCGCCTTCGAGCACCAGCGCCGATTCGTGGTCCAGCCGCGCGGCGTCGCCGCCGCGCAGCGGCTGGTCATTGACGCGCAGGCTGCCGCGCACCAGGTGCACGTAGGCGATGCGTGCCGGGTCCAGCGCCAGCTCGGCGCGCTCGGCGCCGTCGAACAGGCCGGCGCGCAGCGCGGCGTCGGCATGGATCGTCACCGAGCCCTGGCGGCCGTCGCTCGAGGCCACCAGCGCCAGCCGGCCGCGCTTGGCCGCGGCGTCGAAGTGCTTCTGCTCGTAGCCGGGCTCGATGCCGTTGCGCTGGGGCAGGATCCAGATCTGCAGGAAATGCGTGGTCTGCGCGGCGTCGTGGTTGAACTCGCTGTGGCGCACGCCGGTGCCGGCGCTCATGCGTTGCACGTCGCCGGGCAGGATGACGCCGGCATGGGCGCCACCGGCCGTGCCGTTGCCCATGCTGTCCTTGTGCGCGAGCGCGCCCGAGAGCACGTAGCTGACGATCTCCATGTCGCGGTGGCCGTGGGTGCCGAAGCCGGTGCCGGGGGCGATGCGGTCCTCGTTGATGACGCGCAGGTTGCCCACGCCCATGTGCGCCGGGTCGAAGTAGTCGGCGAAGGAAAAGCTGTGGAAGCTCTTGAGCCAGCCATGGTCGGCATGGCCGCGGTCGGCAGACTTGCGCAGGGTGATCATGGTCGGCTCCTGGTGTGCGGTGACTGTAGGCAGGGCGGTTCTGTTCGGGGCCGCACGGCGTTGAAGAGCGCGTTCAAATAAGATGAAGCGCATGAGCGAGCACCGCCACGACCGATCGCACGCGCTGACGCCCGACGCGCTGGCGATGATGGACACCATCGCCCGCACCGGCAGCTTCGCCGCCGCGGCGCGCGAGCTCGGCAAGGTGCCCTCGGCACTGACCTACAGCGTGCGCCAGCTCGAGGAGGCGCTGGACGTGCTGCTCTTCGACCGCAGTTCGCGCCAGGCCCAGCTCACCGCCGCCGGCCACGAACTGCTGCACGAGGGCCGCCGCCTGCTGCAGGAGATGGACGCCGTGGCCAACCGCGTGCGCCGCGTGGCCTGCGGCTGGGAGACGCAGCTGGCGATCAGCGTCGAGGACATCCTGTCGATGCCGACCATCTTCGACCTCGTGCAGGCCTTCTGCGAGGTTCGGCCCGATGCCGACAGCCCGGCCGGCCCGGCGACGCGGCTGCGCCTGCGCAGCGAGGTGCTCAACGGCACCTGGGAAGCGCTGGTGACGGGGCAGGTGGACCTGGCCATCGGCGTCGGCGCCCAGCAGCTCCATGCCGCCGGCATCGAGTTCAGGCCGCTGGGCGAACTGCCCTTCGTGTTCTGTGTCGCGCCGCACCACCCGCTGGCTTCGGCCGCCGAGCCATTGACCGACGCCGAGCTCGTGCACCACCGCGCCGTGGCGGTGGCCGACTCGGCGCAGCGCATGGCGCCGGCGACGGTCAACCTGCTGCCGGGGCAGGACGTGCTGACGGTGCCGACGATGCGCACCAAGCTCGAGGCGCTGCTGCGCAACCTGGGCTGCGGCTTCATCCCCGAGCCGCTGGCGCGGCCGCAGCTGGAAGCCGGCCGGCTGGTGCGCAAGGAAACGACGCGCAGCGCAGTGCTGGCGCCGCTGCACTACGCCTGGCGCGCCGACCGCGGCGCGCTGTCGCTGGGGCGCGCGCTGCAGTGGTGGCTGACGGCGCTGGAGAGCCCGACCACGCGCAAGGCCCTGCTGGAGCGGCATGCCGGGCCGCTGGCCTGAAGCCTCGCGCGCCGCGCAGGGCCGCTACCGGGGCCGCTACCGGGGTCGCTTCGCGCCTTCGCCCACCGGTGCGCTGCACGCCGGCTCGCTGGTGGCCGCGCTGGCCAGCTGGCTCGACGCGCGCGCGCAGTGTGGCGCCTGGCTGGTGCGCATCGAGGACATCGACACGCCGCGCTGCGTTCCCGGCGCCGACCGGCTGATCCTCGACCAGCTGGCGTCCTGCGGCCTGCACCCCGACGAGCCGCCGCTGTGGCAGTCCACGCGCGGCGCGGCCTACGCCGCAGCCTTGCAGCGCCTGCAGGACGCCGGCCTGGCCTACCCCTGCGGCTGCACGCGGCACGACATCGAGGCGCTGTGGCTGGCCCGTGGCGTGGCCCACGTTCCCGGCAGCGAGCGCGTCTATCCGGGCACCTGCCGCCACGGCCTGCTCGGCAAGCCCGCGCGCGCCGTGCGACTGCGCGTCGAAGGCGTGGTGCAGTGGCACGACCGCCGACTGGGCACCCAGGCGCAGGACGTGGCGCGCGAGGTCGGCGACTTCGTGCTCAGGCGCGCCGACGGGCTGTGGGCCTACCAGCTGGCCGTGGTGGTGGACGACGCCGCGCAGGGCATCACCGATGTCGTGCGCGGCGAGGACCTGGCCGACAACACGGCGCGGCAGATCCAGCTGCAGCGCGCGCTCGGCCTGCCGACACCGCGCTACCTGCACACGCCGCTGGTGCTGGCCGCGGATGGCCGCAAGCTGAGCAAGCAGAACGGGGCGCGGCCGCTGGATCCGGGCCATCCGGTGCTTGCGTTGCAGGCCGCAGCGTCGGTGCTCGGCCTGCCTGCCATCGAGGCCGCCACCCTCGGCGACTGGCTGGCTGCGGCGGTGTCTGCCTGGGCTGGCATCATTGCAGGCTTTGCCACCAGGAGTTCTCGATGACCACCACCCCCTCGGGCCTGCAGTACGAAGACACCACGCCGGGCACCGGCGACGAGGCCGTGGCCGGCCGGCGCGTGCGCGTGCACTACACCGGCTGGCTGCACGACCCCATGGCCAAGAACTCGCGCGGCGCGAAGTTCGACTCCAGCAAGGACCGCGGGCAGCCCTTCGCATTCGGGCTCGGCGGCGGCGAAGTCATCCGCGGCTGGGACGAAGGCGTGCAGGGCATGAAGGTCGGCGGCACGCGCGTGCTCACCATCCCGCCCGAACTCGGCTACGGCGCACGCGGCGCCGGCGGAGTGATCCCCCCCAACGCCACGCTGGTCTTCGAGGTCGACCTGCTCGCGATCTAGCGGCGAGCCGCCAGAGCAGCTCCGGCTCGGCCGGGCTGCTCAGATCCCCTCGGGGGGCGGCCGGCCGTGGCCGGCCTCGGGGCCCATTTAGCGTGCCGGGCGCGGACCGGCCTTCGCGAAGGTCTTGCCGGCGGGCCGGAAAGGCTTGCCAGCGGGGCGCGGACCGAAGCCCTTGCCCGGCTTGGCGCCACGCGGCAGCGGCGTGACCGGCGCCGGCCGCGGCTCGGCGCGCTTGGGTTCCAGGCCGACGATGGTCGCCATCGGGATGCGCTGCGTGGTGTAGCGCTGGATGCGGTGGATCATGCCGCTGTCGCGGCGCTCGGCCAGCGTCACCGCCAGGCCGGTGCGCCCGGCACGGCCGGTGCGGCCGATGCGGTGGACGTAGTCCTCTTCCTTCATCGGCAGGCCGAAGTTGATGACGTGGCTGATCGTCGGCACGTCGATGCCGCGCGCCGCCACGTCGGTGGCCACGAGCACCTTCAAGTGCTTGCTGCGCAGGCCCTGCAGCACGCGGTTGCGCCGGCCCTGCGGCATGCCGCCGTGCAGGCTGGCCACGCTGTGGCCCATCTCGTGCAGCCGGTCGGCCAGCCAGTCGGCGTCGCGCTGCGTGCTGGTGAACACCAGCGCCTGGTCGACGCTGCGCTCGGTCAGGATGTGGTCGAGCAGGGCGTTCTTGTGCTCGAAGTCGTCGGCCCAGTGCAGGCGCTGTTCGATGTCGCCATGGGCCTCGGTCTGGCTGCTGACCTCGATGCGCTGCGGCTCGCGCAGCAGTTCCTGCGCCAGCCTGCCGACGTGGCCGGCGAAAGTGGCGCTGTACATCATGGTCTGGCGCGCCTTCGGCGTCGCTTCGACGATGAGGCGGATGTCGTCGATGAAGCCCATGTCGAGCATGCGGTCGGCTTCGTCGAGCACCAGCATGTCCAGGCTGCCCAGCACGGCCTTGCCCGAGCCGAGGTGGTCGATGAGGCGGCCGGGAGTGGCGATGAGGATGTCCAGCGGGCCGCGCAGCGCGGCCAGCTGCGCGCCGTAGGGCACGCCGCCGACGACGGTGGCCACGCGCAGGCCGGGTACGAAGCGGCCGTAGTCGCTGGCTGCCTTGGCGACCTGCATCGCCAGCTCGCGGGTGGGCGTCAGCACCAGAACGCGCGGGCCGCGGGCCTTGGTGCCCGGGGTGGCGGGCTTGCCGCGGGCGGCCAGCACCTTGGTCAAGGCGGGGAGCATGAAGCTGGCGGTCTTGCCGCTGCCGGTGCGGCTGCTGACCATCAGGTCGGCGCCGGCCAGCGCCGGCGGGATGGCGGTGGCCTGCACCTCGGTGGGTTCGGTGTAGCCGGCGGCTTGCAGGGCGCGGGTCAGCGCCTCGTGCAGGTTCAGGGTTTCGAAAGTCATGGTCTTCAACTCGCTTCTCGGGCTCACGGCGCACGCAAAGGCACGCCGGCGCTGCCATCAGCGGCAACGCAAGGTGGGGTCGCGGAAGTAGGCAGCGCTCGGGACGAGCGTGGTGCCGGGGTGCAGCGACGGCATCGCCGCCGACCCGGGGGACGCGCACCTCTCGACTTCGAGAAGGTGGCAAAGGTCAGAGGGGATGAACGATTGGCCCCAGGGGCAGGCCAAGCCCGCGACTATAGCCGAGTTCGGGTTTTTACGGAAGGGCGCGCTGGACGCGCGTCTGCAGCGCTTCCCACACCGGCGTCAGCCGGCCCGGCAGGTCGGGCAGGCTGCCGAGCTCGGTGCGGCTCTCGCCGGGCGAGTGGAAGTCGCTGCCGCGCGAGGCCAGCAGGCCGAACTCGATCGCCGTGTCGGCATAGCGGATGTGCTCGGCGGCGCTATGGCTGCCCGTCATCACCTCGACGGCCTGGCCGCCGTGGCCGATGAACTCGGTGAACAGCGCGTACTCCTCGGTCGGCGTGAAGCGGTAGCGGCCGGGGTGGGCGATGACGGCGATGCCGCCGGCCTCGCGGATCCAGCGCACGGCGTCGCCCAGGCGCGCCCAGCCGTGCGGCACGAAGCCGGGGTGGCCTTCGGTCAGGTAGCTCCTGAACACGGCATGGGTGTCGGCGCAGACGCCGCTCTCGACGAGGAAGCGGGCGAAGTGCGTTCGCGAGATGAGCTCGGGGTTGCCGACGTAGCGCTGTGCCCCTTCGTAGGCGCCCGTGATGCCGACCTTCGCCAGCCCTTCGGCCATCTGGCGCGCGCGCTCGCGGCGGCCGCTGCGCGTGGCCGCCAGGCCGGCATTCAGGGCCTCGTCGTCGGCGTCGAAGCCCAGGCCCACGATGTGCACGGTGATGCCGGCGAAGGTGACCGAGATCTCGGTGCCGGTCAGGTAGTCCATGCCCAGCGCCAGCGCCGCGTCGCGTGCGCGCTGCTGGCCGCCGAGTTCATCGTGGTCGGTCAGCGACCACAGTTCCACGCCGTGGGCATGGGCGCGCTGGGCCAGCGCTTCGGGGGTGAGGGTGCCGTCGGAGACGTTGCTGTGGCAGTGGAGGTCGGCGTTGATCAGGTGCACGGCCGCATTTTACGAAGCTTCATCGCTCCAGCGTCAGCGTGCGGTCGCAGCGCTCGGCCAGCGTGGGGTCGTGGGTGACGACGACGAAGGCCGTGCCGTGCTCGCGCGCCAGCGTCAGCATCAGCTCGAAGACGGCCGCGGCGGTGCTGCGGTCGAGGTTGCCGGTGGGCTCGTCGGCGAGCACGCACGAGGGTTGCGTGACGAGCGCACGCGCGATCGCCACGCGCTGGCGTTCGCCGCCCGACAGCTGCGCCGGGTGGTGCGCCAGCCGCGGCCCCAGTCCCACGCGCTCCAGCATGGCGCGGGCCTGGGCGCGCGCGTCCGCCACGGCCAGGCGACGGATGCGCAGCGGCATGGCCACGTTGTCGAGCGCGCTGAACTCCGGCAGGAGGTGGTGGAACTGGTAGACGAAGCCCAGGTGCCGGTTGCGCCAGTCGCCCTGTGCCGCGGCGTCCAGGGTGGCGAAGTCGCGGCCCATCAGCTCGACGCGCCCGGCGCTGGGCGACTCCAGCCCGCCCAGCAGGTGCAGCAGCGTGCTCTTGCCCGCGCCCGAAGGGCCGACCACGGCCAGCGTCTCGGCGCGCCGCACCTGCAGGCTGACGGCGCGCAGCACGGTGACGTCCAGCGCGTCGTCGCCGCGGCCTTCGACATAGCGCTTGTGCAGCTCGGTGGCCTGCAGCACCGGCTCATTCATAGCGCAGCGCCTGCGCCGGGTTGACGCGGCTGGCGCGCCAGCTCGGGTACAGCGTGGCCGCGAAGGCCAGCAGCAGCGAGATGACGACGATGGGCACGATGTCGCTGGCCAGCGGCTCGCTGGGCATGCGGCTGATGACGTAGATGCTGCCGGGCAGGAAGGCGACGCCGAAGGCATGCTCGATGGCCGGCACGATGACGCCGATGTTCAGCGCCACCAGCAGCCCCAGCGCCACGCCGGCCAGCGTGCCGATGATGCCGGCAGCCGCGCCCTGGACGATGAAGATGCCCATGATCGAGCGCGGGCTGGCGCCCAGGGTGCGCAGGATGGCGATGTCGGCGCGCTTGTCGGTGACCGTCATCACCAGCGTGCTCACGAGGTTGAAGGCAGCGACGGCGACGATGAGCGT
Source organism: uncultured beta proteobacterium (assembly GCA_903914615.1). GTDB lineage: Bacteria > Pseudomonadota > Gammaproteobacteria > Burkholderiales > Burkholderiaceae_C > Rubrivivax. The sequence continues at coordinate 15,222 of CAIWPS010000824.1, forward strand.
GAGGATGATGAACATCATCCGCTTCTCGATCTGCACCGCGTCGTACCAGTTGCGGTTGGTGCGCGTCCAGTCGCGCACGATCACCGCCGGGCCGATGGCCTGCGCCAGGTCGCGGCCCACCGCCGGCGCGCTCTGCGCATCGGCCAGGCGCAGCTGCACGCCCATCGGGCCCTCGACGCGGAAGAGCTTGGCGGCATCGTCGATGGCGATCAGCGCCAGGCCGCTGTCGTATTCGTAGTGGCCGGCCTCGAAGGTGCCGACGAGCGTGAACTGCTTCAGCCGCGGCACGACGCCGGCCGGCGTCACCTGGCCGCCCGGGGCGACGAGGGTGACCTTGTCGCCGACCTGGGCACCGATCATGCGCGCCAGCTCGAAGCCGAGCACGATGTTCCAGGCACCGCCCTGCAGCTTTTCCAGCAGCGCAGAATGGGTGCGCGCCAGCTCAGTGACCTGGCCTTCCTGCCCGGGGTCGATGCCGCGCACGATGGCACCGCGCACCTCGTCGCCACGCCCCACCAGCGCCTGCGCCGTGACGAAGGGGGCGGCGCCGATGACGCGCGGGTCGCGCCGGGCAAGCTCCGCCGTGGCCCGCCAGTCGGGCAGGGCGCCGCCGCCGGCGTCGAAGACCTCGATGTGCGCGATGACGCTGAGCATGCGGTCGCGCACCTCCTTCTGGAAGCCGTTCATCACGCTGAGCACGATGATCAGCGCCGCCACGCCGAGCGCGATGCCCAGCATGGAAACGCCGCTGATGAAGGAGATGAAGCCGTTGCGACGGCCCGCACGGCCGGCCCGCGTGTAGCGCCAGCCGATCTGCCACTCGTAAGGCAAGTTCATGTGGAGGGCATGCTAACCGCTGGCCCGGATAATCCGCCGATGCACCTCCTGATCCCGTTCGCGGCGCCGCTGGCCGATGCCGGCCGCGAGGCCGCCGCCACGCTGGTGCTGCCGAACCTGCAGGCCCTGCTCGGTCGGCTTGCCGAGGTGCAGCGCGACCTGGCCGACGAATGGGCCTGGTCGCCACCCCACGAGCGCGCCCTGGCCCGCGCGCTGGGCCTGCATGGCGGCGCCGGGCAGCTGCCCTGGGCGGCGCATGCCGCCCAGGCCGACGGCGTGGCCACCGGCGACCTTGCCTGGGGCCTTCTGACGCCCGCGCACTGGCACCTGGGCACCGACCAGGTCAGCCTGGCCGACCCGGCCGGGCTGGCGCTGGACGAGGCCGCGTCGCGCGCCTTCTTCGGCGCCGTGCAGGGCCTCTTCACAAGCGAGGGCTATGCCATGCACTACGGCGGCCCGCTGCGCTGGTACATCGCCCACGAGAGCCTGGCCGGCCTGGCCACGGCGTCGCTGGACCGCGTCATCGGCCGCAACGTCGACGCCTGGCTGGGCAGCGACCCGGCGGCGCGGCGCCTGCGCCGCCTTCAAAGCGAGGTGCAGATGCTGCTCCACACCCACCCCCTGAACGAAGCCCGCGAAGCCCAGGGCCTGCTGGCGGTGAATTCGTTCTGGCTCAGCGGCTGCGGTGTCGCGCAGGTCGCAGCGGCCGAGACGCCCAGCATCGACGATCGCCTGCGCCGCCCGGCACTGGCCGACGACTGGCCCGCCTGGTGCCAGGCCTGGCAGACGCTGGACGCCGGCCCGCTGGCCGCGCTGCGGGCACGCTCGCAGCGTGGCCAGGCCGTGCGCCTGACGCTGTGCGGCGAACGCGCCTGGGTGGCCTTCGAGACCGCGCCGCCAGGCCTGCTGCGCCGCCTGCGCGGGCTCTGGGCTTCGCCTGCGGTGGCGGCCCTGCTGGAGACGCTGTGATACTGCAGACCCGCGACGTGCCGCCGCGCGTGAGCTTCGCGCTCGAACAGGCCGGCGTGCACCCGCTGCTGGCGCGCCTGCTGGCGGCGCGCGGCGTGCGCGGCGGCGACGAGCTCGACGACAGCCTGGCGCGCCTGCTGCCGCCCGAGCAGCTGCTGGGCGCCGCGGCGGCCGGCCG
>CAIWPS010000825.1 GCA_903914615.1 uncultured beta proteobacterium
ACTTCATCGAGCAGGGCTTCGTCGTGGATGGGCTTGAGGCCTTCCCTGGACGCCGCGGCTTCGAGCTGGCGCACGAGCTCGGCGCGGCGCTCGGCATAGCTGGCGATGACGGCGCCTTCGTCGCGCAGCTGGGCGGCGTAGCTGTCGGCGCCGTGCAGCGTGATGGCGGGCACCGCGGCCTCGAAGCGGTGACCGTGGGTGACGCGGCCGGCCTGCAGGCCCAGCGCCGTCACCGCCACCACCGCGTCGCCATGCAGCGCCACCAGGCCATGCGCGGGGCGCACGAAGTGGACGCTGGCCCAACCGTCGGCCAGCTGGTATTGCATGACCTTCGGGATCGGCAGTTTGGCAATCGCCTCCGCCAGCGCCTTCTGCAGGCCTTCGGCCAGCGTGGCGCCTGGCACCACGCTCTGCAGGAAAAGCGCCTCGGCCTTGCCGTCAGGCAGGCGCCGAAGGCCCGCCACGGCGGAGGCGTCGGCGCCCAGCGCAGCCAGTTTCTTCAGCAGCGCCGGCGTCGCCTGGCCGGCGGCGTCCAGGCCCACGGCCGCCGGCATCAGCTTGGTCTGTGCCGAGCGGTCGGCGGCCTTCGCTGCCACGCCGGCCACCTGCACCGCCAGGCGGCGCGGCGAGGCGTAGGACGTGACGGCCGCATCGGCCGCGGCCAGGCCCTGCGCCTTCAGGCTCTCGGCCAGCACCGAGGCAAAGGCCTCGCCCAGCTTCTTCAGCGCCTTCGGCGGCAGTTCCTCGACGAACAGTTCGACCAGCAGCGTGTGGCTCATCACGCCGCCTTCTTCGCCAGTTGCGCCGCGACTTCGTCGGCCCAGGCGCGCGGCGCCAGCGGGAAGCCCAGGCGGGCGCGGCTGTCCAGGTAGCTCCGCGCCACGCTGCGCGCCAGGTTGCGGATGCGGCCGATGTAGGCGGCGCGCTCGGTGACGCTGATGGCGCCGCGGGCGTCGAGCAGGTTGAAGGTGTGCGCGGCCTTGAGCACCTGCTCGTAGGCCGGCAGCGCGAGCTGCTGCGTCATCAGGTACTGCGCCTGCCTCTCGTGGGCACCGAAGGCGCCGAGCAGGAAATCGACATCGCTGTGCTCGAAGTTGTAGGTGCTCTGCTCGACCTCGTTCTGGTGGTAGACGTCGCCATATTTCAGGCCCTCGGTCCACACCAGGTCGTAGACGTTGTCGACGCCCTGCAGGTACATCGCCAGCCGCTCCAGGCCGTAGGTGATCTCGCCCGTCATCGGCTTGCAGTCGATGCCGCCGACCTGCTGGAAGTAGGTGAACTGCGTCACCTCCATGCCGTTGAGCCAGACCTCCCAGCCCAGGCCCCAGGCGCCCAGGGTCGGGTTCTCCCAGTCGTCCTCGACGAAGCGCACGTCGTCGGCCTTGAGGTCGAAGCCCAGCGCCTGCAGGCTGCCCAGGTAGAGCTCCAGGATGTCCGCCGGCGCCGGCTTCAGCACCACCTGGTACTGGTAGTAGTGCTGCAGGCGGTTCGGGTTGTTGCCGTAGCGGCCGTCCTTGGGGCGGCGGCTGGGCTGCACGTAGGCCGCCTTCCAGGGCTCGGGGCCGAGCGCGCGCAGGAAGGTGGCGGTGTGGCTGGTGCCGGCGCCCACTTCCATGTCGTAGGGCTGCAGCAGCGCGCAGCCCTGGGCGTCCCAGTACGACTGCAGCGTGAGGATGATCTGCTGGAAGGTGAGCATGCGCGGTGGGCGGGCGGGCGGGGAAAGCTGCGAGTTTACGGGGGCCTGCCAGCACGCCCTGGCAGGGCAGGCGGCGCCTGTCCTTGATCAGGATCATGTCGATGCAAGTACGAACGATTCGTATTTGAGTTAAACTCCGGACGTCGAGGTCGGCTGCAGCTTCGCCACGCTGATCCGTCCGGCGCCTTGGCGGTCGCGCTTCAGAGATCGCCTGCCTGCATCCGAACCGAAGCCCATGCCCGCCACCCACATCCCCCCGTGCTGGCGCCCGCCGACCCTGGCGAGGCGGGTGCCTGTGCGGGCCGCCGCCGCAGCCGGCAGCAGGTCGCGCCGCCTGGCCGGCCGGGGCACCTGACCATGCGCTTCGAAGCCCTCACCCTCACGGCCGCGGCGCTGGCGCCCACGGCCGCCTTCGCCGTCGACTACATGACGGCCGAGCAGGCGGCGCGGCTGATGTTCCCCGACGCCGAGCGTTTCGACAGCGCCGAAGTGCTGCTCGACGCCGCCGCACTGAAGGCGCTGGACGCCCGCGGCCTGCGGGCGCGCTCGGCGCGCTGGCCGGTGCGCGTGGCGCGGCGCGGTGACGCGGTGCTGGGCTACGTCGTCAGCGACGCCGTGCTGGGCAAGTTCGAGCTCATCGACTACGCCGTGGGCCTGGGCGCCGACGGCGCCGTCAGGCAGGTCGAGATCCTGTCCTACCGCGAGAGCCATGGCCAGGAAATCCGCTCGGCCGCCTGGCGGCGCCAGTTCGCGGGCAAGGACGCCGCCGCGCCGCTGCGCGTGGGCGAGGACATCGCCAACCTCAGCGGCGCCACGTTGAGCTGCGAGCATGTCACCGACGGCGTGCGGCGCATCGTCGCGGTGGTGGCGCTGGCACGGCGCAACGGCGGCCTGTCGTGACCACGCTGCAACGCCGCGCGCGGCCACTGCTGGGCACGCTGGTGGAGATCGGCGCCGCCGGCAGCGACGCCACGTCGGCCATCGACGCGGCCTTCGGCGCCATCGTGCAGGTGCAGACGCAGCTGTCGCGCTTCGAGCCGGGCAGCGACATCGCCCGCTTCAACGCCCTGCCCGCCGGCGCCAGACTGCGCGTGCACGCCCACACGCGCCGCGTGCTGGGCGCGGCGCGGCGCCTCGGCCGGGCCAGCGGTGGGCGCTTCGACATCAGCCTGGGCAGTGGCACCGCCGGCTGGTCGCTGCGCGGCGCGGTGCTGGCCAAGCGGGCCGCCGGCGTGCAACTGGACCTGGGCGGCATCGCCAAGGGTTATGCCGTGGATGCCGCCGTCGCCATGCTGCAGCGCCGGGGCTGCGCTGCCGGCTGGGTCAATGCCGGCGGCGACCTGCGCTGCTTCGGCGACGCGCCGCTGACGCTGCAGCTGCGCGACGAGCAGCGCGGCGGCACGCGGCCCTGGGGCCGGCTGCGGGATGGCGCCTGCGCCACCAGCCACTACGCCGCGGGCAGCCGCAGCACGCTCGCCGGCGCGGCGCCGCAGGGCTCGCTGCACCTCAGCGTGCTCGCCCCGCGCTGCCTGTGGGCCGACGCCCTGACCAAGGTGGCGGCGCTGCGCGCCGACGACGCGCTGCTGGCGCGCTTCGGCGCCCGCGCCTGCTGGCATTGAGGCAGCGAAGCCCGCCCGCGATGCGCCACCTTCACACCCCGCACAACCGGCTGCGCCCCTGGCAACGCCGGGCCACCGACGCCTGCGGCGCGCTGCTCCTGCTCACCGGCGCGGTCTGGCTGGCCCTGCACTACGGCCGCGGCGACGAGCTGCCGCTGTCCGCCGAGGCCTGGGCGCTGCGCCTGCATGGCGCGGCGGCCTTTGCAGCGCTGTTCATGCTGGGCGTGCTGGCGGCCGCGCACGTGCCCCACGGCTGGCGCGCCACGGCGCGCGGCCGCGGCCGGCCGCAGCGGCGCTGGGGCCTGCTGCTGTGCGGTCTGGCCGCGCTGCTGGCGGCCAGCGCCTATGCCCTGTACTACTTTGCCCCTGACAATGTGCGACCGGCCCTCGGCGGCGCGCACAGCGCGGCCGGGGCGGCGATGGCGCTGGCGCTGTGGGCGCACCGCCGCGCCGGCCGCCGTTCCCTGCCCTCGTGATGAAGCCCCTGCCCGCCCTCAACCTGGCCGACCTGCCCAACGGCAGCCACGCCGTCGTCACGCGCCTGTGCACCACCGTGCCCGGCGCCGACGCCGCGCTGCTGCGCCGCCTGGCCGAGATCGGCTTCGTCGCCGGCGAGCCGGTGCAGCTGCTGCGCCGCGGCCCCGGCGGCCGCGAGCCGCTGGCGGTGCAGGTGGGCGACACGCTGTTCGCGCTGCGCGCGCTGGAGGCGCGCTGCGTCGAGGTCGACCAGGTCCAGGCCGGAGGGCCCGGCCATGGCTGAGCTGGCCCTGTCGCCCTGCACCGTGGCCCTGGTGGGCAACCCCAACTGCGGCAAGACGGCGCTGTTCAACCGCCTCACCGGCGCGCGCCAGAAGGTGGCCAACTACGCCGGCGTGACGGTCGAGCGCAAGGTCGGCCTGGCGCGGCTGGACGGCGGCAAGAGCGTCGCCATCGTCGACCTGCCCGGCACCTACAGCCTGGAGCCGGCCACGCCCGACGAGCAGGTGACGCTGGACGTGCTGAAGGGCCGCCTGGCCGGCGAGGCCGTGCCCGACCTCATCGTCGCCGTGCTCGACGCCACCAACCTGCGCATGGGCCTGCGCCTGGTGCTGGAGCTGCGCGCCCTGCTTTCCAAGGAACGGCGCCCCCTGCTGGTGGCCCTGAACATGGCCGACGCCGCGCGCGCGCAGGGCCTGGTCATCGACATCCCGCGCCTGGCCGCCGAGATCGGCTGCCCCGTGGTCGAGACCGTCGCCGTGCGCGGCGAAGGCCATGCCGCGCTGCGCGCCGCGCTGCAGGCCCACCTGGCGCAGCCGGTGCCGGCGCCGCAGGCCGCGGCCATCGGCGACGCCACGGCGCTGGCGCTGGAGGTGCGGCGCATCCTCAGGCTCGTGGTGCCGGCCGCGCCGCCGCGCGAACGGTTGCAGTACCGCATCGACGCCGTCGTCATGCACCCGGTGTGGGGCCTGGTGCTGCTGGCGGCCCTGCTCTTCCTGATGTTCCAGGCCGTGTTCTCGTGGGCGACGCTGCCGATGGACGCCATCAAGTCGGGCATGGCTGCCGTGGGCGAGGGGATCAACGCACACATGGCCGACGGCCCGCTGCGCAGCCTGCTCGTCGACGGCGTGGTGGCCGGGGCCGGCAGCGTGCTCGTCTTCCTGCCGCAGATCCTCATCCTCTTCGCCTTCATCCTGGTGCTGGAGGACTCGGGCTACCTGCCACGCGCGGCCTTCCTGCTCGACACGCTGATGGGCAAGGTGGGGCTGTCGGGCCGCGCCTTCATCCCGCTGCTGAGCAGCTTCGCCTGCGCCGTGCCCGGCGTGATGGCCACGCGCACCATCGCCAACTGGCGCGACCGCCTGGCCACCATCATGCTGGCGCCGCTGATGACCTGCTCGGCGCGGCTGCCGGTCTATGCGCTGGTCATCGGCGCCTTCATTCCCGACCGCGCCTTCGGCCCCTTCAACCTGCGCGGGCTGACGCTGTTCGGCCTGTACGTGGCCGGCGTGGTCTCGGCGATGGGCGTGGCCTGGGTCTTCAAGCGCACCTGGCTGAAGAGCCGCTACCAGCCGCTGATGCTGGAGCTGCCGCCCTACCGCCTGCCCAGCCTGGAGAGCCTGGCGCTGGGGCTGGCGGAGCGCGCGCGCATCTTCCTGCGCCGCGTCGGCGGCATCATCTTCACGCTCACCGTGGTGCTGTGGTTCCTGTCGAGCTGGCCCGGGCCGCCGGCGGGCGCCACCGGCGCGCCCATCCAGTACAGCCTGGCCGGGATGATCGGCCACGCGCTGCAGCATGTCTTCGCGCCCATCGGCTTCAACTGGCAGATCTCGATCGCCCTCGTGCCGGGCATGGCCGCGCGCGAGGTGGCGGTGGGCGCGCTGGGCACCGTCTATGCCCTCTCGGCCGCCGGCGACCAGGTCGCCGAGACGCTGGCGCCGGTGATCGCCCACACCTGGTCGCTGGCCACCGCGTATTCGCTGCTGGCCTGGTACGTGTTCGCGCCGCAATGCCTGTCGACGCTGGCGGTGGTCAAGCGCGAGACGAATTCCTGGCGCTACCCGCTGCTGATGGCCGCCTACATGTTCGGCCTGGCCTATCTGGCGGCCTTCGTGACCTACCGCGTCACGCTCTGGCTGGGCGGCTGAGCGTGGGCTGGCAGACCCTCGTCACCGCCCTCGTCGTGGCCGCCTGCGCGGCCTGCGCGCTGTGGTCGCTGCTGCCGCGCAGCCTGCGCCAGCGCGTTGCCGCGGCGCTCGGGAAGCCGTTGCCGCCGGCCAGCGGCTGTGGCGGCTGCGACGGATGCAGCAGCAGCCCGAAGCCTGCGACGCCCGGGGAGGCGGTGATCCGGATCGTCAGGCGCCCGCCGGGCGGCGGCTGAGCCAGGCCACCACGGCCAGCGCCAGCAGCGCCAGCGGCCACAGCGACAGCCGCGCCGTCCACCACGCGTAGGGCGTCAGGCCTTCGCGGCCTTCGACGCGCGCCGTCAGCACGCCCTGCGTGTAGGCGGGCAGTTCGGCCACGACATGGCCGCGGTGGTCGATGGCCGCGGTGGCGCCGGTGTTGGTGGCGCGGATCATCGGGCGCTGGAATTCCAGGCTGCGCAGGCGCGAGATGTTCAGGTGCTGCACGTTGATGGCGGAAGGCCCGAACCAGCCGATGTTGCTGAGGTTGGCGAACACCGTCGGCGCCAGCGCCGGGTCGACGAAGCGGCGCGCCAGTTCCTCGCCGAACAGGTCCTCGAAGCAGATGTTGGGGGCGACGCGCTGGCGGCCGACGGCGAAGGAGGGCGGGTTCGCGACGCCGCGGTTGAAGTCGCCGAGCGGGATGTTCATCATCTCGACGAACCAGTGGAAGCCCGTGGGCACGAACTCGCCGAAAGGCACGAGGTGGGTCTTGTCGTAGCGGTACGCGGGCGCCGCCGACAGGCCGGCCACCGAGTTGGTGTAGCCGTGGTCGAAGTCGCCCAGCGGCACGCCCACCAGCGCGGCGCGACCGGGCTGCGCGAAATGCGCCTTCAGCACGTCCCAGTAGCCCGGCGCGTAGTCGTCCAGCTGGAAGGGCAGCAGCGGCACCACCGTCTCGGGGCCGACGACGAGGTCGGCCTGCGCCGCCATCAGCTCGCGCGCCGTCCAGGCCAGCGCCTCGGGCATGTGCTCGGCGGCGAACTTCTCGTCCTGCTTGACGTTGGACTGCAGCAGCGCCACCGACATCGCGCCCGCCGATTGCGTGAACTCGCGCGGCGCGAAGGCCGCGGCGTCGATGAGCGCGAACACCGCCAGCGCCGCACCCCAGGCACGGCCGCGCGTTCGCGCCAGCCGCAGCGCGGCCGCGGCCGCCGCCGCGAGCATGGCGCCGATGCCGTAGACGCCGACCCACGGCGCCAGCAGCGCCAGCGGGCCGTCGACCTGCGAGTAGCCCGCCGCCAGCCACGGGAAGCCGGTGAGGACGACGCCGCGCGCCAGCTCCGCCAGCAGCCACAGCACGGCGAAGAGCAGCACGTCGAGGGCGCCGCCGCGGCGCCAGCGCGCGTAGCCGGCGCAGGCCGCCGCCAGGTACAGCGACAGCAGCCCCGCCAGCGCCAGCACGGCCGCCACCGCCAGGGGCGCCGGCAGGCCGCCGTAGCGGTGCAGGCTGATGAAGAGCCACCAGGTACCCGCGGCCAGCCAGCCCGTGCCGTAGCACCAGCCCAGCGCGGCCGCGAAGCGCGGCGTGGCGCGGTCGAGCAGGGCCAGCAGCAGTGCCAGCGTCGCGATGGGCAGCGGCCAGGCCGCCGTGTGGTCGTAGGCCGGCGTCTGCAGCGCCCCCAGCGCCAGCGCAGCCAGCGCCTGCAGCCCGCGCGGCAGGCGCAGCGCGGCGCTCAATCGACGTCGCCGCCGTCGGCCGACGAGACCTGGAGGTTCACGCGCGAGACGCGGAACCAGCGCACCGCACCGCCACGGGTGATCATCACCGTGAAGCGCAGGCCGCCCACCTCCACCGCCTCGCCACGGCGCGGCACGCGGCCCAGTTCCTGCGCCACCAGGCCGCCGATGGTCTCGAACTCTTCCTCCGACAGGCGCGTGCCGAAGGCCTCGTTGACGGCGCTGATGGAGACGTCGCCGGCAACGCGGTGGCTGCCGTCGGCCAGGGTGTAGATGCCGTTCTCCTGCTCCTGCTCGTCGAACTCGTCCTCGATCTCGCCGACGATCTCCTCCAGCACGTCCTCGATGGTGATGAGCCCGGCGGTGTTGCCGAACTCGTCGATGACGATGGCCAGGTGGTTGCGGTTGCTGCGGAAGTCGCGCAGCAGCTCGTTCAGGCGCTTGCTCTCGGGCACGAAGACCGCCGGGCGCAGCAGCGTGCGCAGGTTCAGCTCGGGGGCGCGCTGCAGCTTCAGCAGGTCCTTGGCCATGAGGATGCCGATGACGTTCTCGCGCTGGCCGTCGTAGACCGGGAAGCGCGAATGCGCGGTGCCGATGACGGCGCCCAGCAGCTCGTCGTAGTCGGCCGCGATGTCCAGCAGGTCCATGTGCGGCGCCGGCACCATGACGTCGCCGGCCGTCAGGTCGGCCATGCGCAGCACGCCTTCGAGCATCAGGCGCGACTCGGGTTCGATGAGCTCGCGGTTCTCGGCGTCGGCCAGGGTCCGGATGAGTTCGGCCTTGCTGTCGGGGCCGGGCGAGATCATCTCGACCAGGCGTTCGAAGAAGGTCCGCTTGTCCGCGTACGCCGCCTTGGCGGCGCGCGCGGACCGGGGAGAAGGGGGATCGGACACGGGGACGCGGGTGCCGGCAGTGGGGAGGCGCCAAGAATAACCGAGCGCCGTGACACCCCTTCGACACATCGCCGGCGCGGTGACAATGCGCGCCCAGCGGGCCGCCTTGACAGTGCCGCGGCCTTGCAACACAGTCATCGACCCCCATCTGGGTCCGTCACCTGCAGCACCACCCGCCATGAATCCAGGCCTCATCCCCGCCACCATCCTCACCGGCTTCCTCGGCTCGGGCAAGACGACGCTGCTCAAGCGCGTGCTGACCGAGGCCCACGGCCAGAAGATCGCCGTCATCGAGAACGAGTTCGGCGAGGAGAACATCGACAACGACATCCTCGTCGCAGACACCACCGAGCAGATCATCCAGATGAACAACGGCTGCGTCTGCTGCAGCATCCGCGAGGACCTGCGCACGACGCTGTCGGACCTGGCCGAGAAGCGGCGCAAGGGCGAGCTCGACTTCGACCGCATCGTCATCGAGACCACCGGCCTGGCCGACCCCGGCCCGGTGGCGCAGACCTTCTTCATCGACGACGAGATCGCCGAGAGCTACCTGCTCGACAGCGTGCTGACGCTGGTCGACGCCAAGCATGCCGGGAGCCAGCTCGACGCGCGCCAGGAGGCGCGCCTGCAGGTCGGTTTCGCCGACCAGATCTTCATCAGCAAGAGCGACCTCGTCGACCCGGCCGAGGTGGCGGCCCTGCAGCACCGCCTGAAGCACATGAACCCGCGCGCGCCGCAGCAGACGGTGCATTTCGGCGAGGTGCCGATCGCCAGCGTGTTCGACCTCAAGGGCTTCAACCTCAACGCCAAGCTCGACATCGACCCCGACTTCCTGAACGCCGACGACGGCCACGACCACGCCCACCACGACCACCACGACCACGAACACGGCGAGCACTGCGACCACCCCTCGCACCAGGGCCACCACCATGCCCACGACGACGACGTCAAGTCCTTCGTCTTCCGCAGCAAGCGTGCCTTCAACCCGGCCAAGCTGGAAGACTTCCTGGGCGCCATCGTGCAGGTCTACGGGCCCAAGATGCTGCGCTACAAGGGCGTGCTGAACATGAAGGGCAGCGACCGCAAGGTCATCTTCCAGGGCGTGCACCAGCTCATGGGCAGCGACCTGGGCCCGAAATGGGCGCCGGGCGAGGACAAGGGCAGCAAGATGGTCTTCATCGGCATCGACATGCCCAAGGACGTGCTGCTGCAGGGCCTTGAGCAATGCCTGGTCTGAACCGCGCCCCGGCCTGCGGCACGGGCCCCCACGGCCGGTGCCCGCCGTGGCTACAATCCGCGCGCCTTGAAGCCCGCCCCGGGCATCCAGGGCACCCCGCCATTCGCGGGTACGCAGCCTACCCAGGCTATCGACAAGAGGTGAGGAGGTCCCCGTGAGCAAGCCACCGGCCAAGGCTGAGGCCCCGAGCAAGACCCCGGCCAAGACCGCGCAGCCTGCCAGCGCGGCGGCCAAGACCTCCAAGGCCGAGGCCAAGCCTGCGGCCAAGACCGCGGCCAAGCCGGCCGCCAAGGCCGCGGCGCCGGCCAAGCCCGCGGCGCCCGCCAAGGCTGCGGCCCCGGCCAAGGCCTCGGCACCGGCCCAGGCTCCGGCCAAGGTCGAACCTGCGGTGAAGGTCGCTGCCAAGCCCGCCGGCAAGTCCGGCGGCAAGGCCTCGAGCCGCAACCCGCCACCCGCCCCGCCCTCGCCGCCGTCGCCGACGCCGGTGGGCAACCGATTCACCGACCGCTTCGCACCGCCGAAGCACCAGATCCGACAGATGACAGAAACGGCCGACCTGCCCAAGACCGCCCACAAGCCCGACCCCAAGCTGGTCAATGCCTGGAAGACCAAGCCCGGCCGCGAGCTGACCGAGGCCGAGCTGCTCGCGATGCCCGAATCCGAGTACATGAACGACAAGCAGCTGGACTTCTTCCGCGCCCGGCTGCAGCAGCAGAAGGACGATCTGCTGTCCAACGCCGGCGAGACCACCGAGCATCTGCGCGAGGACACCTCCATCGTCCCCGACCCGGCCGACCGCGCCACCATCGAGGAAGAGCATGCGCTGGAACTGCGCACGCGCGACCGCGAGCGCAAGCTGCTGAAGAAGATCGCGCAGTCGCTGGGGCGGCTGGAAAGCGGCGACTACGGCTTCTGCGACGAGACCGGCGAGCCCATCGGCCTGGCGCGGCTGATGGCGCGGCCGACGGCGACGCTGTCGCTGGAGGCGCAGCAGCGGCGCGAGCTCAAGCAGAAGATGTTCGGCGACTGAAGCGGCAGCGCCGCTGCGCGGCGCCCCACGCCGGCCTGCCGCCGGCGACCCCCTGCAGTACCATCGCAGGCCATGGCCGAGAACGAGAGCTTCTTTCGCAAGGTGGTGAGGTTCGTCGCGAACCCCGCCACCGACTGGACCGATCTCAGCGCGCGCCCCGAGGAGTCCAAGGAGCTCGAGCTCGAGAAGTCCGAGCTCAAGGCCATGATCGAACGCAAGCGGCGCAACGACTTCGTGCGCAAGCGCGAATTCGACATGCTGCGCCGGGTGCGCCGCGAAGGCCTGTCGCCCGAGCAGCTGGCTTCGCTGGGCAGCTCGTCGCGCCTGGACGACTCCGACGCGCTGCTGCCCAGCCACGCGCCGCGCACCGACGGCGTGAAGGCCAAGATCGACGAGATCGAGCAGCAGATGGTCGGCGACGCCGGCTTCAACTCCACCCGCAACAAGGCCGCCGGGCTGCAGGGCGCGGCCACCGAGCCGGCAGCCTTCGCCCGTGACGGCCGCCATGACGCGGGCCGTGGCGCCGTCCTCGACGACGACGGCCCCGCGCTGCCGGCGCTGCCGCCCTTGCCGGTGATGAACCTGCCGCCGCCGGCCGCACCTTCGCCGATGCAGATGTCGGGCGGGCTGCCGCCGCTGGCGCCGCTGTCCTCGGTGTCCTTCGACGGCGCCGGCCCCGGCCCCGCCAACGAGAGCAGCAGCTTCGGCAGCCCCTTCGCCGTCGAAGTCAGCGAGGTCGTCCACGACCCCGAGCTGGACGAGGCCGTGATCGCCTTCGCCAACGCCGACTTCACGCAGTGCGAAGAGGCGCTGCAGCGCATCACCCAGCCCGGCGGCGAGCGCGCCCAGCACGCCGAGACCTGGCTGGTGCTGTTCGACCTCTACCGCGCCACCGGCCAGCAGCAGCGCTTCGAGAGCCTGGCGGTCGAGTATGCGCAGCAGTTCGGCTGGTCTGCGCCGCAGTGGTACTCGCTGCCCAAGCTGGTGGCCGACGCGCTGGCCGAGGAGCCGGTGGTCAATGCCGTGGTGCCCACGCGCGACCACGGCGACGTCGGCTGGCAGGCCCCCGAACACCTGGACATCGAGGCCGTGGCGCGCCTGCGCTCGCAGACGCTGCAGATGCCGCTGCCCTGGGTCTTCGACTGGCAGAACCTGCGCCGCATCGACGCCGAGGCGGCGACGCAGCTCTCGGCGCTCTTCCGCGTCTGGGCCGGCCAGCCGCTGGAACTGCGCTGGCACTCGGGCGAGCGCCTGTTCAGCGTGCTGCAGGACGCCGCGCCCACGGGCGTGCGCGACGCCGACCCCGCCTTCTGGCTGACGCGGCTGGACGCCCTGCGGCTGGCCAACCGCGTCGACCAGTTCGACGAAGCGGCCATCGACTACTGCGTCACCTACGAGGTCAGCCCGCCGTCGTGGGAGGCCACGCGCTGCAAGCTGCGCATCAGCGGCTCGGGCCTGTCCACGCGCACGCCGTCGATGTCGATGGTCAGCGAGGTTTCCACGAGCTTCATGGAATCGGGGCTGGCCGACGACATCGCCGGCAGCGTCGAGGTCGCGCATGTCGAGCTCTCGGGCCAGCTCGTGGGCGACATCGGCCCCACGCTGGCCAAGCTTCAGGGCGAGCTGAACACGGCGCCGGTGGTCAGCGTGTCCTGCGCGCGGCTGATCCGCGTCGACTTCATCGCCGCCGGCGACCTGCTGAACTGGGTCCTGTCCAGGCGCGCCGAAAGCCGCGCCGTGCATTTCGTCGATGCCCACAGGCTGGTCGCGCTGTTCTTCGGCGCGATGGGCATCAACGAGCACGCCAAGGTTCAGGTGCGGAAGGTGTGAAGCCGGTCCATCAAGGACATGCGCGGAACCGGCTCTGTCGGTCCGCTGCATGAGCCCCCCCGGGGGGTAGCGACCGAGAGGGAGCTTGGGGGCACCATGTTTCACGGCACCACCATCGTCAGCGTGCGCCGCGGCCCGCTCGTCGCCCTCGGCGGCGACGGCCAGGTGACGCTGGGCCACATCGTCGTCAAGGCCGGCGCGCGCAAGGTGCGCAAGCTGCACCACGACCGCGTGCTGGCCGGCTTCGCGGGCGCCACCGCCGACGCCTTCACGCTGTTCGAGCGCTTCGAGGCCAAGCTGGAAAAGCACCAGGGCCACCTGCAGCGCGCGGCCATCGAGCTGACCAAGGACTGGCGCACCGACCGCGTGCTGCGCCGCCTGGAAGCCATGCTGGCAGTGGCCGACGCGACGAGCTCGCTCATCATCACCGGCAACGGCGACGTGCTGGAGCCCGAGCACGGCATCCTGGCCATCGGTTCGGGCGGCGCCTATGCGCAGGCCGCCGCGCGGGCCCTGCTGGCGCACACCGAGATGACGCCGGCGCAGATGGTCAAGCGCGCGCTGGAGATCGCCGGCGACATCTGCATCTACACCAACCAGAACCACATCGTCGAAACGCTGGGCGAGGCGGCGCCGTGAGCATGACCCCGCAGGAGATCGTCTCCGAACTCGACCGCCACATCATCGGCCAGAACGCGGCCAAGCGCGCCGTGGCCATCGCGCTGCGCAACCGCTGGCGGCGCCAGCAGGTCGATGCCGGGCTGCGCGGCGAGATCACGCCCAAGAACATCCTCATGATCGGCCCCACCGGCGTCGGCAAGACCGAGATCGCGCGCCGCCTGGCGCGGCTGGCGGATGCGCCCTTCATCAAGGTCGAGGCGACCAAGTTCACCGAGGTCGGCTATGTCGGCAAGGACGTGGACACCATCATCCGCGACCTCGTCGACATCGCCATCAAGCAGGAACGCGAACGCCAGATGCGCAGCCGCCGCGCCGCCGCCGAGGAAGCCGCCGAGGAGCGCGTGCTCGACGCGCTGGTGCCGCCGCCGCGCGACGCGCGCGGCGCCATCGGCTTCGGCAGCGAGCCTGCCGCCCCCGACAGCACGGCGCGCCAGGTCATGCGCAAGCGCCTGCGCGAGGGGCTGCTGAACGACAAGGAGATCGAACTCGACCTGGCCGAACCCAAGCCGACGCTGGAGATCCTGGGCGCGCAGGGCATGGAGGAGATGGCCGAACAGCTCAAGGGCCTGTTCTCGCAGGCCGGCGCGAACAAGCGCAAGACACGCAAGATCCGCATCGGCGAGGCCCTGACGCGGCTCATCGACGAAGAGGCCGGCAAGCTCGTCAACGAGGACGAGATCCGCGCCGCCGCGCTGGCGAACGCCGAGGGCAATGGCATCGTCTTCATCGACGAGATCGACAAGGTGGCCTCGCGCGGCGAACACGGCGGCGCCGAGGTCTCGCGCCAGGGCGTGCAGCGCGACCTGCTGCCGCTGGTCGAGGGCACCACGGTCAGCACCAAGTACGGCCACGTCAAGACCGACCACATCCTGTTCATCGCCAGCGGCGCCTTCCACCTCGCCAAGCCCAGCGATCTCATCCCCGAGTTGCAGGGGCGTTTCCCGATCAGGGTCGAGCTGAGTTCGCTCTCGGTGGCCGACTTCGAGGCCATCCTGACGAGCACGCATGCCAGCCTCGTCCGCCAGTACCAGGCGCTGCTGGCCACCGAAGGCGTGACGCTGCAGATCACGCCCGAGGGCGTGCGGCGGCTTGCGCAGATCGCCTTCGAGGTCAACGAGCGAACCGAGAACATCGGCGCGCGCCGCCTCGCCACGGTGATGGAGCGGCTGCTCGACGAGATCAGCTTCGACGCCCCCAACCGCGGCGGCCAGACCGTGCTCATCGACGCCGCCGCGGTCGACGCGCGGCTGGCCGACCTGGCGAAGAACGAAGACCTGTCGCGCTACATCCTCTAGCCCGAACTTCGACGCCCCCCGAGACGTAAGTCCTTGATCTCGCAGCGATTGCGAGTTCGCGAGGACGGGACTACTGGGAACAGTTCGGGCTCAAGCCCCGCAATTCGAATGCCTTGGCCTGGATGGGTGTGGGTCGCGCGACGATGGGGATCGTGGCGTTTGGATTGGCCGCCGTGCGTGCGATGTTGTAGCTCAGGGTGCCCAGGTCCTTGAGCAGCGTTCGGAAGCTGTGCAATGGCAAGCCATCGTCGGCCCGCTTGCTAGCGTCCTTGGCCTTGGCCTGCTCGGATC
>CAIWPS010000826.1 GCA_903914615.1 uncultured beta proteobacterium
GGTGCTGCTCGACCTGTGCACGTTCTCGGCGTAAGCGTCTGGCCGCGGCATCTTGAATCTGAGCGGCCGGCATAGGAGGCTCGTGTCCGCGTAACTTCATCGTGGACACATGGACAATTCGATCGTTGTCGAGCCGCCGGGACGGCGGACACATAGGCGCCATAGCGCCGAATTCAAGGCCCAGGTCATTCTTGCGTGCCGGCAACCCGGCGTGTCGGTGGCAGCGGTTGCGTTGTCCAATAGCCTGAACGCCAACATGCTCAGACGCTGGGTGCTCGACGCCGAGCGGACGGGCGCGATGGCCGGCAGCGTCCAGGGCTCCGTGGCCGCGACAAGCAGCCTGCCAGCATTCGTCGCCGTGCAGATGGCGTCTGCGCCGGCGGCGTCGCCAGAGCCCGACATTCACATCGAGCTCAGGCGCGGGCCCACCACGATTGTCATGCGCTGGCCACCAAACCTTGCCGGCGCCTGCGCGACCTGGCTGCGCGAGATGCTGCGTTGATCAGGATCGACGCAGTCTGGCTGGCCGTCGAGCCAATCGATATGCGGGCGGGCGCCGAGCGGCTGCTGGCCAGCGTGGTTCAGGTCTTTGGTGCCGCGCAGGCGCACCACGGCTACGTGTTCGCCAACGCGCGATCGACCCGCATCAAACTCCTGGTGCACGACGGCTTCGGCGTCTGGTGCGCCGCGCGGCGTCTGAACAAGGGCAGCTTCGAATGGCCGCACGGCCCCGCTGCCGGCACCGCGCCGGTGACCTTGACCAGCGATCAATTCAATGCCTTGGTGCTCGGATTGCCGTGGCAGCGGCTTGAGCAACTGCGGCGCATTACTCGAATGTAATTAGCCCGTCAATTGCACCTCTAATGCAATTGGAAGAACACCCGGTATCGCACAGACGTTGAAGCTTGCACAATGGCTGCATGCTCGATGTGCATGCAATCGAACCCGAGGACTTCAAGGCCCTTGGTGCCACCGAGCTGGCTGCACTTGCAAGGCAGATGCTGGCTCACATCGGCGAGCAGGACAAGCGGATCGACTCGCAGCTCCAGGCCATCAAGTGGCGTGACGCGAAGATCGAGAGCATCACCTTCCAACTGGCGCGGCTGAAGGCCTGGAAGTTCGGCGCCAAGACCGAGGCCATGAATGCCGAGCAGCGCGAGATCTTCGAGGAGACGCTGGCCGCCGACCAGGCCAGCCTGGAGACCCAGCTCGCTGCCTTGCAAGGCAGCTCCACGGGCGACTCCCCAGGCGCCGGTGCAACTGACCAGCAGCACCGCCGCAAGCCCAAGCGGGAACCACTGCCGGCACACCTGCCGCGCGTGGACCAGCGCATCGAGCCCGAGGATACCCACTGTCCGGCGCCCGAGTGCGGCCAGCCGATGGTGCGCGTGGGCGAGGACATCAGCGAAAGGCTGGACATCGTTCCGGCGAAGTTCTTCGTGCAACGGCAGATTCGCGGCAAGTGGGCCTGCAGGTGCTGCCAACTGCTGGTCCAGGAGCCGGCTGCGCCCCAGGTCTTCGACCATGCGCTGCCAACGCCAGGCTTGCAGGCCTACGTGGCCGTCAGCCGCTTCGTCGACCACCTTCCGTACTACCGGCTGGAGCAGATCCATGCCCGCTCTGGCGTGCACACGCCGCGCTCGACGCTGGCCGCCTGGGGCGGGCAGACCGGAGCCCAATTGCTGCCGCTGTTCGACGCGCACCGCAGCTTCGTGCTCGGCTCGCGCGTCGTCCATGCCGATGAGACCCCGATCTCGCTGCTCGACCCCGGTGCGGGCAAGACCAAACGAGCTTACATGTGGGCTTACGCGCGCGGCGCCTTCGAGCCCGAGCCGGGCGTAGTGTTCGACTTCTGCGCCGGGCGCGGGGGCCAGTATCCGTGCGCGTTCTTGAAGGGATGGGCCGGTACGCTCGTGGTCGACGCGTACAGCGGCTACGACGCTGCGCTGTCGCTGGACGGGCGCAGAACCGCATATTGCGTTGCTCA
>CAIWPS010000827.1 GCA_903914615.1 uncultured beta proteobacterium
AGCTCGAAGCGCTGCCGCGCAGCGACACCGACCGGCGCGCCGCGGCCCATCATGCGCAGGCCTGGGCGAATGCCGAGACGGCGGCGTGGCGGGCGCGCGGGCTGGCGGTGGCCAGCTCGGCCGGCCTGGCGCTGCACGAACACGACATCGCGCCGCTGCTGCGCGCCGCGCTGCCGGCGGGTGCCTGGCTGGCGATCGGCAATTCGAGCCCGGTGCGCGACCTCGACCACGACCTGCCGCCCGACGCCACACCGCTGACCCTGCTGCACCAGCGCGGCGCCGCCGGCATCGACGGCGGCGTGGCCGGCGCCGCCGGTGCGCGCAGCGTCAGCGCCGGCCCGATGGCCCTGCTGCTGGGCGACGTGGCACTGCTGCACGACGCCGGCGGCCTCGCCGCGGCGGCGGCGGTGGCGGGGCCGCTGGCCATCGTCGTCGTCCACAACGACGGCGGCCGCATCTTCGAGCGCCTGCCGCTGGGCCGCGATGGCAGCGTCGCCGAGGCTCGCGAACGGCTCTTCGTGACCCCGCACGGCCACGCCTTCGACGGCCTGGCCGCCACCTGGGGCCTGGGCTGCGCGCGGGTGGAGACGCCGCAGGCCCTGGCCGAGGCGCTGGCGCAGGCGCTGGCCGCGGAGCGGCCGATGCTCATCGAAGCCCGTGTCGCTTCCGGCGGCAGTGCGCGCCGCGCCGCGCTGCTGGCGGCGATGGCCGAGGCCGCGGAGCGCATCGAGGCGCGATGAGCGAGGCCTTCGACGACCAGGCGCCGGCGCTGCGGCGCCCGCCGCGCGGTGGCGGCGGCCCGCCGCTGGTGCTGCTGCACGGTTTCCTGGGCACGCCGGCGGCCTGGGACGCCGTGCTCGATGCGCTGCCCCACCACGGCCCCGTCTGGTGCCCCTGGCTGCCCGGCCATGGCGCGGCGCCGCCGCGGCCGGGCAGCTGGGGCGCCACCGTCACCGCCTTGGCACAGGCGCTGCCCGCCGGCGCCGTGCTGGCCGGCTATTCGCTGGGGGCGCGGCTGGCCCTGGCTGCGGCCCTGCAATCCGCGACGCCGCTGCAGGCCACGCTGCAGGCCACGCTGCTGGTCGGCGGCCATGTCGGCCTGGCCAGCGCCGCCGAGCGCACCGAACGCGCGCTGCAGGACGAAGGCCGCGCCGCCGCCTTGCGCGAAGGCGACATCGCCGACTTCGTCGCTGCCTGGGAAGCCCAGCCGCTGTTCGCCAGCCAGCAGTCGCTGGCGCCCGCGCAGCAGGCGCTGCAGCGAAACGCACGCCTCTCGCACGACCCCCGCGCCCTGGCCTGGGCCTTCGACATCGCCGGCCTGGCGCGCATGCCCGACCTGCGGCCGACGCTTGCCACGGCGCGCCAGCGCCTGCACTTCCTCACCGGCGCCCTGGACACCCGCTTCGGCGCCCTGGCCGACGGCGTCGCGCGCCCGCCCTGGGTCACGCACGCCCGCGTGCCCGGCGCCGGCCACAATCTGCTGCTGGAGGCGCCTGCCGCCGTCGCGGCATCACTGCAAGCCTTGATGGAGAAACCATGAGCGACGTCCCCTGGACCCTGTGCGACCACGGCTACACCGACGTGGTCTACGAGAAGGCCGAGGGCATCGCCCGCATCACCATCAACCGGCCCGAGGTGCGCAACGCCTTCCGGCCGCTGACGGTGCAGGAGATGCAGCACGCCTTCAACGACGCCCGCGACGACGGCGAGGTCGGCGTCGTGGTGCTGCGCGGTGCCGGCGACCAGGCCTTCTGCTCCGGCGGCGACCAGCGCGTGCGCGGCGACGGCGGCTATGTCGGCGGCGACGGCGTGCCGCGGCTGAACGTGCTCGACCTGCAGCGCCAGATCCGTACCCTGCCCAAGCCCGTCATCGCCTCGGTGGCCGGCTACGCCATCGGCGGCGGCCATGTGCTGCACATGATCTGCGACCTCACCATCGCCGCCGACAACGCCCGCTTCGGCCAGACCGGCCCGCGCGTGGGCAGCTTCGACGGCGGCTACGGCGCCAGCTACATGGCCCGCATCGTCGGCCAGAAGAAGGCGCGCGAGATCTGGTTCCTGTGCCGCCAGTACGGGGCGCAGGAAGCGCTGCAGATGGGTCTGGTGAACACCGTGGTGCCGCTGGCGCAGCTGGAGGCCGAAACCGCGCAGTGGGCGCGCGAGATGCTGGCCAACAGCCCCACCGCGCTGCGCTTCCTGAAGGCGGCGCTGAACGCCGACTGCGACGGCCAGGCCGGGCTGCAGGAGCTCGCCGGCAGCGCCACGCTGCTCTTCTACCAGAGCGAGGAAGGACAGGAAGGCAAGCGCGCCTACCTGGAAAAGCGCAAGCCCGACTTCAACAAGTTCAAGCGCTTCCCCTGAACGCGACCGCGCCGCCGCTGCGCCTGCGCCTGGGCCCGCCGCAGCGCGTGGCCGCCGGCACGCTGAACCTGCGCGGCACGCCGCGCGTGCGCGAGGCCGTGCGCATCACGCTGGACGACGGTGCAGAGGCGGTCGGGCGCGGCGAAGCGATGCCGCTGCCGGGCTACAGCGCCGACGATGCCCAGGCCGCGGCGGCCGTGCTGGGCACGCTTGCCGGGCAACTCGCCGTCCCGGGCCTGCGCGTGCCCGAGGGCCCGGCTGTCCAGCAGCTGAACGGTGCGCTGCAAGCGCACGATGCCGTGCTGACCGCTTCGCCTTCGGCGAACTTCGCGCTGGAGTGCGCGCTGCTGGACCTGCTGGCCCGACGCGCCGGGCTGCCGGCCGCGACCTGGCTGGCCGAGGGTCGCGCGCTGCAGCCGGTGGCGGTGAGCCTGCTGCTGCCCGACGACGACCGCGAGGTGATCGCGGCGGCCCGGGCCGCGGCGGCCGCGGGCTTTTGCACGCTGAAGCTGAAGGTCGCGCGCACCGACCGCGCCGAGCGTGACGAGGACGCGTTGCTCGCCGCGCTGCGCCAGGCACTGGATGCCGTGAGTCCGGGCGTGCGGCTGCGGCTGGACGCCAACGGTGCCCTGGCGCCGGCACAGGTGGCCAACCGCTTTGCGGCGTGGCAGGCGCTGGGCATCGAACTCGTCGAAGAGCCGGTCGCGGGGGCGGCGCAGCGCGCGCTGCCAGCGCTGCCGCTGCCCTGGGCGGCCGACGAGTCGCTGGCCGACGACGCGCTGGCGCAGGCGCTGCTGGCGCTGCCGCCTGCGCGCCGTCCTGCGGCCTGGGTGCTCAAGCCCGGGCTGCTGGGCCTGCGGCGCTGCCTGCGGCTGGCCGACCAGGCCTCGGCAGCCGGCATCGGCCTCATCGTCACCCACAGCCTGGACGGCGAGCTCGGCCTGGCTGCCGCCTGCGCGCTGGCCGCAGCGCTGCCGGTGGCGCCCGCGCCTTGTGGGCTGGCGCCGCATGCCGGCCTGGCGCGCCCGCGCCCGGCCCGCCCCCTCTTGGCGCTGCCGACAGCGCC
>CAIWPS010000828.1 GCA_903914615.1 uncultured beta proteobacterium
CCTGGATGTTTTTCTGCACCGCCAGCGCCTCTTCCATGCTGTGCGCGACGCCGCTCTTGGCCGAGTCCAGGCCGATGGACGTCATCGCGTCCTTGAACTTCATGCGGTCCTCGGCCTTCTCGATCGCCTTCTCGTTGGCGCCGATCATCTCCACGCCGTACTTCGCGAGAACGCCGTGGCGGTGGAGGTCGAGTGCGCAGTTCAGCGCCGTCTGGCCGCCCATCGTCGGCAACAGCGCATCGGGGCGCTCCTTGGCGATGATCTTCTCCAGCACCTGCCAGGTGATGGGCTCGATGTAGGTCACGTCGGCCATCTCCGGGTCGGTCATGATCGTCGCCGGGTTGCTGTTGACGAGGATGACCTTGTAGCCCTCCTCGCGCAACGCCTTGCAGGCCTGGGCGCCGGAGTAGTCGAACTCGCAGGCCTGGCCGATGACGATGGGGCCGGCGCCGATGATCAGGATGGTCTTGAGGTCGGTGCGCTTGGGCATTAATTCTTCTCCATCAAGGCCACGAAGCGGTCGAACAAGTAGCCGATGTCGTGCGGGCCCGGGCTGGCCTCGGGGTGGCCCTGGAAGCAGAAGGCCGGGCGTTCGGTGCGTGCCAGGCCCTGCAGCGTGCCGTCGAACAGCGACACATGGGTCGGCCGCAGGTTGGCCGGCAGCGATGTCTCGTCCACCGCAAAGCCGTGGTTCTGGCTGGTGATGCTGACGCGGCCGCTGTCCAGGTCCTTCACCGGGTGGTTGGCACCGTGGTGGCCGAACTTCATCTTGAAGGTCTTCGCGCCCGAGGCCAGGGCCATGATCTGGTGGCCCAGGCAGATGCCGAAGGTGGGCAGGCCGCGGTCGACCAGCTCGCGCGTGGCGGCGATGGCGTAGTCGCAGGGCTCGGGGTCGCCGGGGCCGTTGCTGAGGAAGACGCCGTCGGGGCGGAGCTTCAGCACCTCGGTCGCCGGCGTCTGCGCGGGCACCACGGTGACGCGGCAGCCGCGGCTGGCCAGCATGCGCAGGATGTTGCGCTTGACGCCGTAGTCATAGGCGACGACATGCCGGCGCGGCGCGTCCTGCACGCCGTAGCCGCGGCCGAGCTGCCACTCGGTCTCGGTCCATTCGTAGGGCTCGGCGGCCGACACCACGCGCGCCAGGTCGAGCCCGGACATCGACGGCGCCGCCTGTGCCTGCGCCACGGCGTCGCGCACGTCGGCCTCGTTCACCTGCGTGGCGGGCGCGAGGGTCACGATGCATCCGTTCTGTGCCCCGGTGGTGCGCAACACCCGCGTCAGCCGCCGCGTGTCGATGCCGGCGATCGCCACCGTGCCCTCGCGCTCCAGGTACTGCGGCAGCGTCATCGTGGCGCGGAAATTCGACACGCGCAGCGAGACGTCCTTGACGATCAGCCCGGCGGCATGCACCTTGGACGCTTCCACGTCCTCTTCGTTGACACCGACGTTGCCGATGTGCGGGTAGGTCAGCGTGACGATCTGGCGGCAGTAGCTGGGGTCGGTCAGGATTTCCTGGTAGCCGGTGAGGGCGGTGTTGAACACCACCTCGCCGACGGTACGACCCGGGGCGCCGACCGAGTGGCCGAGGAAGGTCGTGCCGTCAGCGAGGGCGAGCAGGGCGGGGGGCCGGACGGGCAGCAAGGAATAGCTCCGGGGTTTGCACGCACCCAGCGCCTGAACGCGGCTTGGCAAGCTGCGGTCAGGGATCCGAGGGGAAACCGGCGACGGAGTTTCGCTAGGGGCTGCGTTGTTGCGGGTAAACCGCCGGAGTATAGCCGGCGGGCAGCGCCGCAGTCTCAGCTGGCCAGTGCGGCGATGCCTGCGCGCGCCACCTGCGCGTCCTCGTGCGACTTCACGCCGCTGACGCCCACGGCGCCCAGGCACTGGCCATCGACGAGGATGGGCACGCCGCCTTCCAGCATGCCCTGCAGGGTCGGCGCGCTGAGGAAGGAAGTGCGGCCCTGGTTGATCATGTCCTCGTAGACCTTGCTTTCACGGCGGCCGACGGCCGCCGTGCGTGCCTTGGCCGGCGCGATCTCGGCCGAGATCGGCGCCGC
>CAIWPS010000829.1 GCA_903914615.1 uncultured beta proteobacterium
ATCGAAGCCACGGTGAAACTGGCGCAGGCGCTGACGATTCCCGTCTTCGCCTCGGGCGGCCTGTCGGGCATTTCGGACATCGAACAGCTCTGCGCCGTCGAGTCCGAGGGCATCGAGGGGGTGATCTGCGGCCGCAGCATCTACACCGGCGCGCTCGACTTCGCGGCGGCGCAGGCGCGCGCCGACGAGCTGAACGGCGCGGCCTGATGGCTGCCGCCGCCCGGGGCCGGCCATGACCTTGGCCAAGCGCATCATTCCCTGCCTGGACGTGACCGGAGGCCGCGTCGTCAAGGGCGTGAACTTCGTCGAACTGCGCGACGCCGGCGACCCGGTGGAGATCGCCGCCCGCTACAACGAGCAGGGCGCCGACGAGCTGACCTTCCTAGACATCACCGCCACCAGCGACGGCCGCGACCTCATCCTGCACATCATCGAGGCCGTCGCCTCGCAGGTCTTCATCCCGCTGACCGTGGGCGGCGGCGTGCGCAGCGTCGCCGACGTGCGCCGGCTGCTCAATGCCGGCGCCGACAAGGTCAGCTTCAACTCGGCGGCGGTGGCCGACCCGCAGGTCATCCGCGACGCCTCGGACAAGTACGGCGCGCAGTGCATCGTCGTGGCCATCGACGCGAAGCGACGGGCCGGCGACGTGCCAGGCTGGGACGTCTACACCCATGGCGGCCGCAAGAACACCGGCCTGGACGCGGTGGCCTGGGCCCGCCGCATGGCCGAGCTGGGCGCGGGCGAGATCCTGCTCACCAGCATGGACCGCGACGGCACGAAGAGCGGCTTCGATCTCCAGCTCACGCGCGCCGTCAGCGACGCCGTGCCGGTGCCGGTCATCGCCTCGGGCGGGGTCGGCGCGCTCGAACATCTCTCCGACGGCATCCGCATCGGCGGCGCCGACGCCGTGCTGGCCGCCAGCATCTTCCACTACGGCGAGTTCACCGTCGCCCAGGCCAAGGCGCTGATGGCGCGCGACGGCATTCCCGTGCGCCTGTGACCGCGTCTTGAAGAACGAAGTCCGGCTCATCGGCGGCCGCCTCAAGCGCAGCAAGCTGCCCGTCGCCGACCGCCCCGGGCTGCGGCCGACCCCCGACCGCGTGCGCGAGACGCTCTTCAACTGGCTGGGCACCGACCTCTCAGGCTGGCGCGTGCTGGACGCCTTCGCCGGCAGCGGCGCCCTGGGGTTCGAGGCGGCTTCGCGGGGCGCCGCCGAGGCGCTGCTGCTGGAGCAGGATGCCGCTCTCGTCACGAGCCTGCGCGCCTCGCGCGAACGCCTCGCGGCCAGTGCGCTGCGCGTCGAACGCGCTGAAGCGCTGGCCTGGATGGCGCGCTGCGCGCCGGCGCGCTTCGAGCTCGTGCTGCTGGACCCACCCTTCGACAGCGGCCTGGCACCGCTGGCCGCGGCTGCGGCGGCGCGCCTCGTCGCTGCCGGTGGCTTCCTCTACGTCGAGGGGCCGTCACCGCTGGCCGAGGCCCCACCCGGTCTGCAGCCCTGGCGACAGCTGCGCGCCGGCGCCGTCCACGCCCAGCTCTTCGTCGCCCCGGCCGGCGCCACGGCTACACTGCCGCCGCCAACCGAGCCGCCCGGAGGAGACGCGACGTGACCCTCAAAGCCCCGCTCACCGCCGTCTACCCCGGCACCTTCGACCCCATGACGCTGGGCCACGAGGACCTGATGCGCCGCGCCTCGCGCCTGTTCGACCGCCTGGTGCTGGCGGTGGCGGCGGGCCATCACAAGCGCACCATGTTCACCATCGCCGAGCGGCTGGAGATCGCGCGCGAGATCGCCGGGCCCTACAAGAACGTCGAGGTCACGGCCTTTCGCGGCCTGCTGCGCGACTTCGTCGTCGAGATCGGCGGCAAGGTCGTCATCCGCGGGCTGCGCGCGGTCAGCGACTTCGAGTACGAGTTCCAGATGGCGGGCATGAACCGCCAGCTCATGCCAGACGTCGAGACCGTGTTCATGACGCCCAGCGACCAGTTCCAGTTCGTCAGCGGCACCTTCGTGCGCGAGATTGCCAGCCTCGGCGGTGATGTCTCCAAGTTCGTGGCACCCTCGGTGCTTCGGCGCCTGCACGAGCGCATCACCCAGGTCGAGGAATAAGCCCACCATGGCCCTGTGGATCACCGACGCCTGCATCAACTGCGACGTCTGCGAACCCGAATGCCCGAATCAGGCCATCTCCATGGGCGTGGAGATCTACGAGATCGACCCCCATCGCTGCACCGAGTGCGTGGGCCACTTCGACAGCCCGCAATGCGTGCAGGTGTGCCCGGTGGAGTGCATCCCGGTCAACCCTTCGTGCGTCGAGACGCCGGAACAACTGCTTGCCAAGTACCGGGCTCTTCAGGCGGGAAGCGCTTCGCCTTCGCCGGCCGTTTCGGCGTCGCCTGTTTGACGGACTTCGCGGGCTTGACGGCGGGCCGCGGCGGCGAGGTGTCCAGCAGCACCTGCTGACCCGGCTGCGATTCGCGGTGCAGCCGCTCGTGTCGCAGCTCGGCCGCCAGCCGCCGTTCCCGTTCGGCGACCAAGCGCGCCGCGGCGACGTCGTCGAGGTCGCGCGTGTCGGCCACGGCGACGACGCGCCCGTCGCTGCAGGGCTGGTCGCTGTAGCTGCGCCCGTCGGCGCCGCAGCGCCAGACGGTCTGGGGCTGGGCGGCGGCCAGTAGCGGGCTGGCGAGAACGACCACGGCGATGAGCACCTTCATGAGGAACCTCCTTCTGGGCCGCCGTCATCGTCGGGCCGCGGCGGTCTCGGCGGCTTGGGCCGCGGCGGCTGGGCGTGGATCAATGCCAGGGCCTTGTCCATGTCGCCGGCCAGCAGCGCGTCGCTGGCCTGCAGCGACTGGTCCATGGCCTTGGCAATGGCCTCGCGCTGATCGGGCGCGGGCTTCTTCAAGACGTAGTTGACGACCTCGGCCTTCACGCCGGGGTGGCCGATGCCCAGCCGCAGGCGCCAGAAGTCCTGCGTCCCCAGCAGGCCCTGGATGTCCTTCAGGCCGTTGTGCCCGGCGGCGCTGCCGCCGAACTTCAGCTTGGCCTGGCCGGGCTGCAGGTCGAGCTCGTCGTGGACGACGAGGATCTGCGCCGGCTCGATCTTGAAGAAGCGCGCCAGCGGTGCCACCGAGGCACCCGAGCGGTTCATGAAGGTCATCGGTTCCAGCAGCCACACCGGTTCGGCGCCGGGCCGGTTCACACGCGCTGCCAGGCCCTGGTAGGCGCGCTCGGGCACGAGGCGCGCGCCCAGCTTGTCGGCCAGCGCATCCAGCCACCAGAAGCCGGCGTTGTGGCGCGTGGCCTCGTATTCAGGGCCCGGGTTGCCGAGGCCGACGAAGAGTCGAATCATGGGGAAGGATTATCCGAGGCGCGGCCAAAAAAAAGCCCCACCGGAGTGGGGCGCGCAGAAGGGGGCACCCGGGGCGCTGGCCCCGGTGGCGCATCACTTCTGGTTCTGCTTCTCGTTCTTCTTGGGCTTGGCGCCCTTGCCCTTCTCGGGCGCGACCACGGCCACGGCCGGGGCGGCTTCTTCCTCGATCTTGGGCGTGGTCACGGCGACGATCACCGGGTTCTGCGTGCCATGCTTGACGGCCTTGATGCCCTCGGGCAGCTTCAGGTCGCTGGCGTGCAGGCTGGTGCCCTTGACCAGGCCCGACAGGTCGATGGTCACGAACTCGGGCAGCTGCGAGGCCAGGCACTCGATCTCCAGGTCCAGGCGCACGTGGCTGACCAGGCACTTGTCGGTCTTCACCGCGGCCGACAGTTCCTCGCCCGTGAAGTGCAGCGGCACCTTCTTGCGCACCTTGGTCGTCTCGTCGACGCGCTGGAAGTCGATGTGCATCACTATCGGCTTGAAGGCGTGCATCTGGAAGTCGCGCAGCAGCACCTTCTCCGTGGTGCCGCCCAGGTCCATCTCGAGGATGGACGAGTGGAAGGCTTCCTTCTTCAGCGCGAAGAAGAGGGCGTTGTGGTCGAGCTCGATCATCTTCGGCGCGCCGGCACCGTAGACGATGCCCGGCACCTTGGCAGCGTGGCGCAGGCGGCGGCTCGCTCCGGTCCCCTGCAGCGTACGCTCGTAAGCTGTGAATTTCATGTTGACTCCATGTGGATGAGGCGCCCGCGACCAGGCTGCCCCCTAGAAAAGCGGGCTGGCGGCCCGCGGCGATGAGGCCGGCCCTTGCGGGCCCGCCGGTGAACTAGAAGTTGTTGTTCTGCTCCGCGAACAGGGACGTCACCGATTCGCCGTCGCTGATGCGGCGGATGGTCTCGGCGAACAGGAAGGCCACCGAGAGCTGGCGGATCTTCGGGCAGGCCTTGGCCGCCGCCGACAGCGGGATGGTGTTGGTGATGACGACCTCGTCGATCTGCGAGCTGGCGATGCGGTCCACCGCGGGGCCCGAGAACACCGGGTGCGTGCAGTAGGCATAGACGCTCTTCGCGCCGCGCGCCTTCAGCACCTCGGCCGCCTTCACCAGGGTGCCGGCGGTGTCGATCATGTCGTCCATGATGATGCAGTTGCGGCCGTCGATCTCGCCGATGACGTGCATCACTTCGGAGACGTTGGCGGTGGGCCGGCGCTTGTCGATGATGGCCAGGTCGCAGCCCAGCTGCTTGGCCAGCGCACGTGCGCGCACGACGCCGCCGATGTCGGGCGACACCACCACCAGGTTGGGGTGGTTCTTGCTCTTCAGGTCGGACAGCAGCACAGGGCTGGCGTAGATGTTGTCGACGGGGATGTCGAAGAAGCCCTGGATCTGGTCGGCATGCAGGTCCATCGACAGCAGCCGCTCCACGCCCACGGTCTCCAGCAGGTTGGCCACCACCTTGGCGCTGATGGGCACGCGCGTGCTGCGCGGCCGGCGGTCCTGCCGCGCATAGCCGAAGTAGGGGATCACGGCGGTGATGCGGCGGGCACTGGCCCGCTTCAGCGCATCGACCATGATCAGCAGCTCCATCAGGTTCTCGTTGGTCGGCGCGCAGGTGGGCTGGACCACGAAGACATCGCGTGCGCGAACGTTCTGGCGGATCTCGACCGTGACCTCGCCGTCGGAGAAGCGCCCCACCGCGGCCTGGCCGAGCTCGACGCCGAGATGGGCTGCCATCTCCTGCGCCAGCACCGGGTTGGCGTTGCCGGTGAAGAGCACGGTGTTGAAGAGCACGGTGATGACTCCGATGGGGAGAGGCTGTCCAGCCGGCCGTGCCGGCCGGCATGAAGCTCAACCGCCGGCCACGCCGGCGGGGCTGGAGATTTGGCAGGGGAGGAAGGACTCGAACCCTCGCATGTCGGAATCAAAATCCGATGCCTTGACCAACTTGGCGACTCCCCTACACAGGTCGCAGCACGAGGCTGCCACCCAAAACCGTCTCAGTCCGCCCAGCCCCGCAAGGGATGCTGGACCAGACTGCGGCACATCCGGCCCGCCCAACCCGGCGGGAGTTCATCCGCCGGCCATGTCGCCATGGGTGGGCCGCCTGTGCCGACCTTGCTATCCGTACCGACTCTCGCGAAGTAGGCACTGCCCGAACCCGTCATGCGGCTGTTGCCGTAACGAGCCTCCAGCCAGCGGGCGGCCTGCGCCACCTCGGGGCAGCTGTTTTCCGCGGCTGGCTGCAGGTCGTTCCTTCCGAAAGCGAGAAGGTCGCCCTGCATCCATTCCGGCGGCACGCGGCTGCGACCTGCCTCTCCAGAAGAGCCCGCGAGTATAACAGGCTCGGTGTCGCGGACCAGTGCCGGGTGGCCGAAGATTTCGCGGGTGGCGATCGACTGCGGCGTCTTCACGACGGCGTAGTCGGCCTGCGGCCAGTCGATCGGCGTCAGGCGTTCGCCGATGCCTTCGACGAAGGCGTTGTCGCCGCCGACGAAGAAAGGCACATCGGCCCCCAGCGGCAGCGCCAGCGCGGCCAGCCGAGCCCGCGGCCAGCGCAGGCCCCACAGGTGGTTCAGCGCCAGCAGGGTGGTGGCGGCGTCGGAGCTGCCGCCGCCCATGCCCGCGCCCCAGGGCACCTGCTTGGCGATGGAAATGTCGGCGCCCAGCGCCGTGCCGCTGGCCGATTGCAGCGCGCGCGCGGCGCGCAGGCACAGGTCGTCCTCGGGCAGCGCAGGCCCCAGGTCATGGCGCCGCAGGCCGCCGTCTTCGCGGCGCTCGAAGTGAAGGGTGTCTGCCCAGTCGATGAGCACGAAGGGTGACTGCAGCAGGTGGTAGCCGTCGGCGCGCCGGCCGACGATGTGCAGGAAGAGGTTGAGCTTGGCCGGTGCCGGCACGTCGTAGAGCGCGCGCAGGCTCATCGCTCGGCCTCGTCGAGCTTGACGCGCACCAGCATCGCCGGCGGCGCGGCGCGGCGGGCCTCGATCCAGCCTTCGCCGCGGCGGGCCAGCGACACCTGCCAGCCCAGCTGTTCAAAGCCGCCGTCGCTGCTGCTGTGCGGCGCCGCCGGCCAGGGGCGGCCCAGCAGCCAGTCGGGCAGGGCGGCCAGCGGCAGCTCCTGGCCCAGCGCCTGCCGCGAGAGCGCCGCCAGATCGCCGTAACGCTGCTCGCCATCGGAAGTCGCCAGCAGCGCCAGCCCCGGTGCCCAGCGTGCGCTGGCCACGCGGGTGCCCAGCGGCGAATTCAGGCGCAACTCGCCGCTGTCGCCGTCGCCTCGCAACTCGAAGGCCACGCTGGTGCTCTGCGCAGGCTGCGCGCCGCTGGCGTCGACCCGCAGGCTCAGGCGGCCGCTAGTCCAGGCGGCTTCGCCCGGCGCGGGCGGCACGCTGGCACAGGCACTCAGCACGGCCGCCGCACACAGCGGCAGTGCCCAGCCCTTCACAGGTCGACGCGCAGCCGGGCCAGCGTTTCGAGCAGCACGTCGTTGCCCGGCTCGCGCCCCTTGGCTTCGCGCCAGACGCGCAGCGCCTCGTCGCGCAGGCCCAGCGACCACAGCACCTCGCCCAGGTGGGCGCCGATCTCGGGGTCGGGGCGCGAACTGTAGGCACCCCGCAGCAGGCGCAGCGCTTCGTCGCGATGGCCCAGCCGGTATTCGACCCAGCCCAGGCTGTCGGTGATGAAGGGGTCGCCGGGGGCCAGCTCCAAGGCGCGCTGGATGAGCTGCCGCGCCTCGGGCAGGCGCTGCTGGCGATCGGCCAGCGAGTAGCCCAGGGCGTTGTGCGCGTGGGCGTTGTCGGGCTTGAGCTCGATGACCTTGCGCAGCAGCCGCTCCATGTCGTCGACGCGGTCCACCTTCTCGGCCATCATGGCCTGCTCGTACAGCAGGTCGGCGTCGTCGGGGTACTTCTGGCTGGCCGCGCCCAGCACCTCGTAGGCGGACTTCCAGTCCTTGGCGTCGCGCAGCAGGCCGGCTTCGGCCAGCAGCTTGGCGCGGCCGTCGTCGGCGCTCTTCTCGGGCACGCGGCGGATGAGCTCGCGGGCCTGCGCCATCTTGCCCTGGCGCGCCAGGATGGAAGCGCGGCGCTGCTGCACTTCGAGTGCGCGCTGCGGGTCGTCGACCTTGGCCAACCAGCGCTCGGCGGCGGCATAGTCGCTGCGCTGTTCGGCCGACTGCGCCAGCATCAGCCAGGCCTGCACCAGGCCCTGTTCGGGCCTGGAGGCGCCATCGTCGTCGTCGCCGTCACCGTCGCTGTCGGCCGCTGCCGCTTCGGGCCGCTGAACACTGCCCGCCTTGGCCGCAGCCTGCTCGGTGAGGCTGATGTAGCGCAGCAGCGCCGCCTCGCCCTCGGGCACGTGCTTGAGTTCGAGTTCGAGCGCGCCCAGCGACAGGTAGGGCGCGGCCAGTTCGGGCTGCTGCCGCGTCAGCGCCTGCAGCTGAACGGTGGCGTCGCCGTAGCGCTGGGCGTTGGTGAGCAGGCGCGCATAGGCCACGCGCACGCCGCTGTCGACCGCGGGCTGGCCCAGGTGCTGGCGGACGAGCTCTTCGGCGGCCGGCCGGTCGCGCATCAGTTCCAGGGCCAGCAGGGCCGGCCCGGGCGCCGACGGGTCCAGGGCCTGCGCCTCGTGCGCCAGGGCCAGCGCGCGGTCGGGGTCGCGCGCCTCCAGCCAGGCGCGTCCCTGTGCCACGCGGGCCGCCACGCGCGTGCCGGGCTGGTCGCGGTAGGGCTTGAGGGCTTCTTCGATGGCCGTGGCCACGCCCTTGGGGTCGCTGGCACGCTGCAGCAGCCGCGGCAGGGCAGATATGAGCCCCGGCCGCTCGGGCGCCGGCGTCTGCGCCAGCAGCACCTTCAGCGGCTCGCCCAGGCTGGCCGGGCGGTTCAGCAGCAGCAGCACCTGCAACTGCAGGCGCACGGCATCCAGCGAATCGGGCCGGGCCAGGCGCCAGGCCCGCGTCGCCGCCAGGGCCTGGTCGCCGGCGCGCGCCTGCAGGGCGATGTCCACGCTGCGGCGGAACAGTGTCTCGTCGCGGGTGCGCCGGGCGGCGTCGAGCATGAGTTCGTAGGCGCTGCCGGCGTCGCCGGAATTGAGCGCCATCTCGCCCACCAGCAATTCGTAGAACAGGCGCTCGTCGAGCTGCGAATTGACGACCGGCGCGGCGGCATCCGCCGCCTCGGCCTGCGCCCGTGCCCATTCCGGCAGGGTGGCCCCGGTGATCAGCAACAGGGCCAGCGCGGAGATGGCGCGCGGCAGGCGGGGTCGTGCGGGAGGGCGGGTTTTCATGGGGTTCAGAGTCATTCTCACATAATGAGTTCATGCCCGAGCTTCCCGAAGTCGAGGTCACGCGACGTGGCATTGCAGCGCCCTTGCTCGGTGCACGGGTGCAGGCTCTGTGGTTGGGCAAGCCCTTGCGCTGGCCCCTCGGCCATGACCCGGCGGCCCTGGCCGGCACCCTCGTGGGTGAGGTGACGCGGCGCGGCAAGTACCTGTGGCTGCCGCTGCAAAGGGGGCCGCAGGCTGCCGGTGGCCTGCTGCTGCACCTGGGCATGTCAGGCTCGCTGGCGCTGCGGGCCGACGCCGGCGAACCCGGCCCGCACGACCACTTCGACCTCCGCACCGACCGCGGCACGTTGCGCCTGAACGACCCGCGGCGCTTCGGCGCCGTGGTCTGGTCGCCGGCGCTGGACCGGGCGCCTGCGGCGACGCTGCTGGCCCGGCTGGGCCCCGAGCCCTTCGACCCCGCGCTCACTTCCGAACGCTTCCACGCCGCGCTGCAGGCGCGGCGCGCCCCGGTGAAGGCGGTGCTGCTGGGCGGCGAGGCCGTCGTCGGCGCGGGCAACATCTACGCCTGCGAGGCGCTGCACCGGGCCGGCATCCACCCTGCGCTGCGTGCCGACCGCATCAGCCGCCCGCGCGCGACGCGCCTTCTGGCGGCGCTGCGGCTGACGCTGGCGCGTGCGCTGGACCTGGGTGGCTCGACGCTGCGCGACTTCACCGACGTGCACGGCGCCAGCGGCGCCTACCAGGCCGAGGCCGCCGTCTACGGCCGCGCCGGCGCGGCCTGCCCGCGCTGCGGCGGGCTCGTCAGGCGCGTCGTGCAGGCGCAGCGCGCGACCTATTTCTGCCCCGGCTGCCAGCGCCGGTAAGAGGCCGCTGCGGCGCTGCGGGCCGTGACATTCGGGCACAAAACGCGGTGACTTCGGCGCCATTCCTGGCCGAAGAACAAGGGTGGTCTGCGCTAGCATGACCCCGACCACCCCATGACACCCTCGAGCTCCATCGCCGACAGCCTCGACGCGCTCGCGTCGTGGCGTGCCACGCTCGACCGCCATGTCGTCCAGCTGGGCCGCACGCTGGTCGAGCACGACCTGCTCGACGATGCGCACGCCGCGGTGCTGGCGGCGCTGCGCGAGCGGCTCGCCTCCGACAAGCTGGTGCTGGCCTTCGTGGCCGAATTCTCGCGCGGCAAGTCCGAGCTCATCAACGCCATCTTCTTCGCCGACGCTGGCCGCCGCGTGCTGCCGGCCACGCCGGGCCGCACCACGATGTGCCCGGTGGAACTGCGCCACGAGCCGCAGCTGCCGCCGCGGCTGGCGCTGCTGCCCATCGAGACGCGGCTGCGCGGCCTTTCGCTGGCCGAACTGCGCCCGCGCGACGAACACTGGGAGCTGGTGCCGCTGGACCCCGGCAACCCGCTGTCGCTGTCGCAGGCCCTGGCCGCCGTCACGCGCACCCAGCGCGTCAGCGTCGAGCAGGCGGGCGCCCTGGGTTTCTGGAGCGAGTCGCATCCCGAGGACAACCCGCCGCAGGCCGCCGACGGCAGCGTCGAGGTGCCGGCCTGGCGCCACGCCGTCATCAACTACCCGCACCCGCTGCTGCAGCGCGGCCTCGTCGTCATCGACACGCCGGGCCTGAACGCGGTCGGCGCCGAGCCCGAACTGACGCTGGGCCTGCTGCCCTCGGCGCATGCGGTGGTCTTCGTGCTGGCGGCAGATGCCGGCGTCACGCGCTCGGACCTCACGATCTGGCGCCAGCATCTGGGGCAGGCCAGCCTGGAACGCTTCGTCGTCCTGAACAAGATCGACGCGCTGATCGACCCGCTGGCCACCCAGGCCGAAGTGCAGGCGCAGATCGAGCAGCAGTGCCGCACCACCGCCGAGCTGCTGGGCGTGCCGCCGGCGCGCATCTTTCCGCTGTCGGCGCGCGACGCGCTGGCCGCGCGCGTCGAGGGCCGCAGCGAAGGCCTGCAGGCCAGCCGCCTGCCGCCGCTGGAGGCGGCGCTGGCTTCCGAACTGCTGCCGCGGCGCCAGCAGCTGCTGCTGCAGTCGGCGGTCAGCGTCGTCGAGCAGTTGCGTGCCGCCGCCGGCCGCCGCCTGGCCGACCGCCGCCGCCAGCAGGCCGAGCAGCTGTTCGAGCTGCGCGGCCTGCGTGGCAAGAGCGGCACCAAGCTGCGCATGATGGTCGAGCGCGTCGACGCCGAGGTCGCCGACTTCGAGCAGTGCACCGGCCGCCTGGCGGCGCTGCGCGCGGTGCAGATGCGCATCCTGCGCGCGCTGCTGGCGCAGCTGTCCAGCGACGCGCTGCGCACCGAACTGGCCGCGATGCAGTCGGCGATGGGCTCGCGGCCCTTCAACCTGGGTGGCAAGGCGGCCTTCGAGACCCTGATGGGGCGGCTGCAGGCGGCACTGAAGAGCGCCTCGCGCCAGGCCGAGGAAATGCACCAGATGCTGCGGGCCAGCTTCGACCAGCTCAACACCGAATTCGGTTTTTCCTTTGCCGTGGCCCCGGTGCCGCACCTGGGCCCGACGCAGGCCGAGCTCGACCTCATCGGCCAGAACTACAGCCGCCACCTCGGCATCGGCCAGGCCTGGCGCATGGCCGCGCCGGGCTTTGCCGAGCAGTTCAGGCGCATGCTGCTGTCGCGGCTGCGCGTGGTGTTCGAGAACGCCGCCAGCGAGCTCGAACTGTGGAGCAAGGGCGCCACCAGCCAGGTCGAGGTGCAGTTGCGCGAGCGCCGCCGCGGCTATGCGCGCAGGCGCGAGGCGCTGCAGCGCGTGCAGGCCGCGGCAGGCGAACTGGAGCAGCGCATCGCCGAAGTGCAGTCGCAGGACGAGCACCTGGCGCAGGTGCAGCAGCGCCTGGATGCGCTCGCCGGCGAGGCCGTCGCGACGGCGCAGCGGCTGGCCGCCGAGCCTGCCGCAGCGCCTGAAGCGTTGGTGCTGCGCGCGCCCGAAGGCTTGTTGCGACAGAACGCGGCGTGACGCGGCGGGCCGCGTCGGCCGGCCCGTCGCCGCCAGGCACACTGGCCGGCAAGGTCATCGCCTGGCAGCGCCACCATGGCCGCCACGACCTGCCCTGGCAGGGCACCCGCGACCCCTACCGCGTCTGGCTCTCCGAAGTCATGCTGCAGCAGACGCAGGTGGCCACGGTGCGCAACTACTACGCCCGCTTCCTGCACCGCTTCCCCACCGTGCAGGCGCTGGCCGCGGCACCGCTGGACGACGTGCTGGCGCTGTGGAGCGGCCTGGGCTACTACAGCCGTGCGCGCCACCTGCACCGCTGCGCCCAGGCCGTGGTGGCCGAACACGGCGGCGCCTTCCCGGCCGGCAGTGCCGCACTGGCGACGCTGCCGGGCATCGGCCGCAGCACGGCCGCGGCGATTGCCGCCTTCTGCTTCGGCGAGCGCGCCGCCATCCTCGACGGCAACGTCAAGCGCGTGCTCACGCGCTGCCTGGGCTTCGACGGCGACCTGGCGCTGGCGGCCGAGGAGAAGCGGCTGTGGGCTGCCGCCGAGGCGCTGCTGCCGCCGCGCGATGTCGATGTCTATACCCAGGGCCTGATGGACCTCGGTGCGACGCTGTGCGCGGCACGCCAGCCGGCCTGCGCGCGCTGCCCGCTGGCCGCCCATTGCGTGGCGCACGCGCAGGGCACGCCCGAGCGCTACCCCGTGAAGACGCGCAAACTCAAGCGCGGCCGGCGCACGAATGCGCTCTTGCTGCTGCGCCAGGGCGAGCGGCTGTGGCTGGTGCAGCGGCCGGGGCAGGGCGTCTGGGCCGGGCTGTGGAGCCTGCCCGAGTTCGACGATGCTTCGGCGCTGCAGCAAGCGACGGCGGCCTGGCCCGGGCAAGGTGAATGGCTGCCCGCCTTCGTGCATGCGCTGACCCATTTCGACTGGACCTTGCAGCCGCTGGCATGGCGGCTGCCGACGCGCGCGCGGCGGCCTGAAGGCCTGCCCGAAGGCCGCTGGTTCAGCCGCGACGAAGCGCTGGCGATGGGCCTGCCGGCGCCAGTGCGGCGCTTGATCGAGGACTGATCGAGGCTTGATCGAAGCCCGGTCGAGCCGCGATCAGCCAACCACGACCTTCTTGTCGCGCAGGAAGCCGTCCACCAGCGACAGCCGGATCACCGGGTCGTCCAGTTCCATCAGCTTCTGCTTGGCGGCCAGCGACACCGGCAGCAGTTCGCACCAGCGGTTGGCCACCCAGCCGGCGTCGTCGAGCCGGTAGGGCGGCGCGAAGGGCGTCTGGTCCTGCGCCTGCAGCTTGCGGATGGCCTCGCCCAGCGCGTTCACCGTGGCCAGCACCGCCGGCCCCGGCATCCGCAGCGTGTCGGCGGGCAGGGGCTGCGCCTGCGCCACCCACAGGCCGTTGTCCTGCTGGCGCGCCGTGCCCTGGATGCGGAAGCGCCGGCCGCCGATGCAGCGCAGCCGCAGGATGCCGGCCTGCTGCGCGTCGACGTCCTCGATGTGGGCCAGCACGCCCACGCTTTCCAGCTGCACGCCCTTGGCGGCGGTGCCGCTCTCGGTGCCCTGGCGCAGGCAGACGACGCCGAAGGGCTGCTGCAGGCGCAGGCACTCCGACACCATGTCCAGGTAGCGCGTCTCGAACACCTTCAGGCCCAGCAGCGCGCCGGGGAAGAGCACCGTCTGCAGCGGGAACAGCGGCAGCGGGTCGGGCAGCGCGACGTCCATCGCCCTAGCCTTCGCGCGCGTCGAGTTCGCGGTGGCGCACCAGCGTGGCGTGGCGGCCCTCGAAACGCTGCGCCAGCCATTCCACGCCGTAGACCGAACGGTGCTGGCCGCCGGTGCAGCCCAGCGCCACGGTGAGGTAGCTGCGCTGGTCGTCCTCGAAGGAAGGCAGCCAGCGCTGCAGGAAGCCCAGGATCTGCTGCAGCATCTCCAGCGCCTCGGGCTGCGCTTCCAGGTAGGCCGCCACCGGCGCGTCGCGACCGGTCAGCGGGCGCAGCTCGCGGATGTAGTAGGGGTTGGGCAGCACGCGCATGTCGAAGACGTAGTCGGCGTCCAGCGGTACGCCGTGCTTGAAGGCGAAGGATTCGAAGACCAGCGTCAGCGCGGCGTCGCGTGCGCCCACCAGCGAACGCACCCAGCTGCGCAGCAGCGCCGGCCGCAGCTGGCTGGTGTCGATGACGGTGGAGACCTCGCGCAGGTCGGACAGCAGGTCGCGCTCGAGCTCGATGGCCTCGACGAGCGCGCGCGAGACATCGCCGCCGGCGGGCATGGCGGTCAGCGGGTGCGGCCGCCGCGTCTCGCTGAAGCGGCGCAGCAGCGCGTCGGTGCTGGCGTCCAGGAACAGCGGCCGGATGCGCACGCCTTCGCCGCGCAGAGAGTCGATCAGGGGCACCAGCGCCGGCAGCGACGAGGCCGTGCGCACGTCCACCGCCACCGCCACGCGGTGCGCCATGCGTTCGTGCTCGAGCTGGACGAAGTCGCGCAGCAGCACGGGCGGCAGGTTGTCGACGCAGAAGTAGCCGGCGTCTTCCAGCGCGTGCAGCGCCACCGACTTGCCCGAACCCGAGATGCCGGTGACGAGGATGACCTCGTCGCGGCGCGCGCCGTCCAGCGGCATCCATTCGCTCATGTCGCCGACCCCGCCGCCAGGCCCAGCAGGGCCTGGGCATGGGCGGTCCCCGAGAGTTTCTCGCCGCCCAGCATCCTGGCCACTTCGGCCACGCGCGCCTCGCCTTCCACGCCCTGGATGTCGGACAGCGTCTGCCTGCCCTTGAGCGCCTTGGTGACGACGAAGTGCCCGTCGGCGCAGGCAGCGACCTGGGCCAGGTGCGTCACCGCCAGCACCTGGCTTGTGCGGCCGAGCTGCTTCATCAGCCGGCCGACGCTGTCGGCCACCGCGCCGCCGACGCCGGCGTCGATCTCGTCGAAGATCAGCGTCGGCGCGCCGCTGCGGCCGGCGCCTTGCGCGGTGGTCACCGCGATCGCCAGGGCCAGCCGCGACAGCTCGCCTCCGGAAGCCACCTTGGCCAGGGGGCGCGGCGTGCTGCCGGCGTGGCCGGCCACGCGCAGCTCCACCGCTTCCAGCCCCTGGGCCTGCGGCTCGGCCAGCGGCAGCAGCGCCACCTCGAAGCGGCCGCCTGCCATGCCCAGCTGCTGCATCGCCTGCGTCACCGCCGCGCCCAGCAGCGGCGCGGCCTTCCTGCGCAGGCGCGACAGGCGCTCGGCCTCGCTGCGCCAGGCGCGTTCGGCAGCGGCGGCCGCTCGTTCCAGGCCTTCGAGGTCGGCGGCGGCGTCCAGGCCCGCCAGCTCGGTCTTCCAGCCGGCCAGCAGCGCGGGCAATTCCGCGGCCGGGCGGCGGTAGCGTCGCGCCTGCGCCACCCAGGCGCCGATGCGCGCGTCCAGCTCGGCCAGGCGTTCGGGGTCGGGCTCGCGGTGGGCCAGGCTGGCCGCCAGCGTGTGCGCGGCGTCCTCGATCTGGGCC
This sequence comes from uncultured beta proteobacterium, assembly GCA_903914615.1. Lineage (GTDB taxonomy): Bacteria > Pseudomonadota > Gammaproteobacteria > Burkholderiales > Burkholderiaceae_C > Rubrivivax. The sequence continues at coordinate 15,093 of CAIWPS010000829.1, forward strand.
TGCGCCGTGCGCAGCACCTCGGCGACGGCGCCGAGTTCGGCGTCGTAGCGCTGCACTTCGTCGAGCGCGGCGATGGCGCGCGCCGTCAACGCACCGGCGTTGCTCTCGTCGTCGGCGATGGCGTCCAGCGCCGCCCGCGCCCCGTCCAGCAGCGCCTGGGCATGGGCCTGGCGCTGGTGCTCGGCGTTGATCTGCTCCCACTCGCCCTCGGCCGGCGCCAGCTTCTCGAGTTCGCCGATCTGCCAGGCCAGCCTCTCGCGCTCGCGCGCCAGCGTGTCGCCCTGGCTGCGCGCCTGCGCCAGCTGCACCTGCACTGCGCGCCAGGCCTGCCACGCGGCGGCGAGCGGCAGGCCATCGGCGCCGGCCTGCGCGTCCAGCAGCTCGCGCACCGCGGCGGGCCGCGTCAGGCTCTGCCAGGCATGCTGGCCGTGGATGTCCACCAGATGCTCGGCCACCTCGCGCAACTGCGCCACCGTGGCCGGGCTGCCGTTGATCCAGGCGCGGCTCTTGCCCTGGGCGTCGACGGTGCGGCGCAGCAGCAGCGTGTCGTCGCCGGCATAGCCCGCTTCTTCGAGCCAGGGCCGCAGCGCCGCGGGGGTGTCGAATTCGGCCGCCACCTCGGCGCGCGCCGCGCCTTCGCGCACCAGCGCGGCGTCGGCGCGGTTGCCCAGCGCCAGCTGCAGTGCGTCGATGAGTATCGACTTGCCTGCCCCGGTCTCGCCCGTGAGCACGGTGAAGCCGGCACCGAGTTCGATCTCGAGCTCGGCGACGATGACGACGTCGCGCAGGGACAGCCGGCGCAGCACGGCTACACCACCCCGTCGTACCAGCGCAGCTTGCGCCGCAGCGTGGCGTAATAGCTCCAGCCGCGCGGGTGCAGGAAGCGCACCTTGAAGTCCGAGCGTCGCACGTGCACCTGGTCGCCGTGCAGCAGGCTGGCCAGGTTGTGCATGTCGAAGTTGGCCGACACGTCCTTGCCGGCGACGATGCCGATGCGCACCTCGCCGCCGTCGGGCAGCACGATGGGGCGGTTGGAGAGTGTGTGGCTGGCGATGGGCACCATCACCAGGCCGCCGATGCCCGGGTGCAGGATGGGCCCGCCGGCCGACAGCGCATAGGCCGTGCTGCCGGTGGGCGAGGCCACGATGAGGCCGTCGGCGCGCAGGTTGGCGACGAAGTCGTCGTCGATGTCCACGCGCAGTTCCACCATGCTGGCCGACGAGCCGCGGCTGACGACGACGTCGTTGAGCGAGAGGGCGCAGAAGATCTTCTCGCCGTCGCGCCAGACGCTGCCTTCGAGCATCGAGCGCTGCTCGATCTCGTAGTCGCCGGCGACGATGGGCGCCAGGGCCTCGCGGAAGCGGTCGATGGGGATGTCGGTGATGAAGCCCAGGCGGCCCTGGTTGATGCCCACCAGCGGCAGGTTGTAGCGCGAGAGCTCGCGCGCGATGCCCAGCATGGTGCCGTCGCCGCCCACCACCACCGCGAGGTCGCAGCGCTGGCCCATCTGCGCCGGCGTCAGCGCCTCGAAGTCGGTGACGCCGGTGTTGCGTGCGGTGTCATGCTCGAACGAGACCTCCAGGCCCTGGCTGAGCAGGAAGCTGGCGATGTCTTCCAGCACCGGGCGTATGCCCAGTGCCTGGTATTTGCCCACGATGGCCGCATGACGAAAACCGGAGCCCATGCAAACCATTACACCATAGGGCCCGTCACCGAGACGCCTCCGCAGGGGGCGTCCTTACAATCGCGGGCATGCTCGATGACCGCGCCCGCACGCTGCTGAAAACGCTGGTCGAGCGCTACATCGCCGACGGCACGCCGGTGGGTTCGCGCACGCTGTCGCGCACCTCCGGCCTGGACCTCTCGCCGGCCACCATCCGCAACGTCATGGCCGACCTGGAAGACCTCGGCCTGATCGCCAGCCCGCACACCAGCGCCGGGCGCATCCCCACGGCACGCGGCTACCGGCTCTTCGTCGACACCATGCTGACGGCGCGCCCGCTCGACCTGGGTCAGATGCCGGCCGAGGTGGCGGCGGCGCGCGAGCAGCTGCACCCCGACCAGCCGCAGCGCGTCATCGCGCAGGCGGCCAGCCTGCTGTCCAGCCTGTCCAGCTTCGTGGGCGTGGTGACGGCGCCGCGCAAGGCCAGCGTCTTCCACCACATCGAGTTCCTGCGCCTGGGCGAACGCCGCGTGCTGGTAATCCTGGTGGCCCCCGACGGCGACGTGCAGAACCGCGTCATCTTCACCGCCCGCGACCACCTGCAGGCCGAGCTGGTGGAGGCCACCAACTTCCTCAACGCGCATTACGCGGGCCTGAGCATCGAGGAGGTGCGCGAACGCCTGAAGCACGAGATCGACGCGCTGCGCGGCGAGATCGCGGCCCTGATGCAGGCAGCGGTGCAGGCCGGCAGCGAGGTGCTGGCCGAGAGCAGCGACAACGTCGTCGTCTCCGGCGAGCGCAACCTGCTGACGGTGCAGGACTTCGGCAACGACATGTCCAGCCTGCGCCGGCTCTTCGACGTCTTCGAGCAGAAGACCGAACTGATGCGCCTGCTGGAGGTGAGCAGCCGCGCCGAGGGCGTGCGCATCTACATCGGCGGCGAGAGCCGCGTCGTGCCCTTCGAAGAGCTGAGCGTGGTGACGGCGCCCTACGAGGTCGACGGCAGGGTGGTCGGCACGCTGGGCGTGATCGGCCCCACGAGGATGGCCTACGACCGGATGATCCAGATCGTCGACATCACCTCCAGGCTGGTGGGCAACGCGCTGTCTTCGAAGTAGCGGCGCGGTGCGCGCAGCCGGCCCCTGCGCCGCGGTGGCGCCTAGAATTCGCGGCTCCTTCGAGGGGCCGTTAGCTCAGTTGGTCAGAGCAGAGGACTCATAATCCTTTGGTCGAAGGTTCAAGTCCTTCACGGCCTACCAATAATCTCAATGGTGACAGTCACTTAGGCTGTTTCCATCTTGTTCGTCTGTTCGTCATCTGGGCCCATTGTCAGTTCGCTGTCAGTGGGTCAGCGGATGCCCTGGCACGACGATGGACTTGACTGGACTGTTCAGGCCCGATTGCTGGCCTTCGCCTGCAGGGCCGGCCGATACCGGGTGAACCCACCAACACGCATCCGTTGAACCGACGTCGACCAGGTGACGCTTCCACGGCAGACGGCCTTGAGCTTGCTGTCCGGGCGAGCGGGCAGGGTGAACTGAGGCTAGGTCCATCTGCCAAGCGACTTTGGCGTGTTGAAGCGCTCCGCGCCCCCAACGTGTCGACGCCGGCTTGAGCATCGCTTGAACGTCCTCAGGCGTATGCATCGCCTGCCTCCCTTCGATGTTCACGGACCGGGGAGCTTGTTCGACCACTACTTCCACTTCAACGTCCTTCCACGAAGGGGGGCAATTCCTCGTGTCTTTAGGGGGGGCGTTTGTCGTGTCGCCGACATTGGTTTGCGCGCGAGGTACCCCGAATTTGCGATGAGCTGAGCGTAGCCAAAGGCTGCGGTGCAGCGGGAGCAGTCGTATGGATTTGAATCATCGACCGACCGCCTCTGTCAACAACGGTCGTTGCGCCATCCGACGACGACCAACGGTCTATGAGACTTTCGCCGCGGCCCCGGAAGGCTTATGGATCAACCACTTGCGGCGCTTGCCAACCCGCATCCCAGCCTCGCCAAGGCATAAACATGGCACAGTCAGCTGCCTCTGGCACGAACAAAACGACCGTGAGGGAGCCCGACCAGGTCATGCTATCCAAGGAAGAGCGCGAACGGCTTGTGTTCGAACGCTTCGCCACGGCCCCCGGCCTGCTGCCCGGCGGCACGTTCGACAGCCGTCCGACGCCGCAGCCCGACATCCTCTACGTGCCCGACGGTGGCGAGCCCCGTGCCTTTGAACTCGTCGAACTCCTCGACCGGGACTTTTCCGCCACGATCGGCCAGCAGCTGGGCACGAAGGAGATCTGC
>CAIWPS010000830.1 GCA_903914615.1 uncultured beta proteobacterium
CGCGCCGCCCACCAGCGCCGCCAGCACCAGCGCCGGGCCGCGCCGGCGCAGCTGGGCGCGGCGCAGCCACAGCGGCCAGGCCAGCGCCACCACCGCCGGGCCCAGCAGCACGTGGACGAACTGGGCGCCGGCGAAGTAGCTCGGGTAGGGAATGTGCGTGGCAACCAGCACCGTGCCGATGGCGACCACCGACCACAGCACGGGGTTGGCCCAGGGCGCGCGGCCCAGGCGTTCGTACAGCGCCTGCGCCGAGACATAGGCCGCCAGCGTGGCGGTCAGGCCGAACAGCGGCGTCGAAGCCAGGTACACCCACAGCTGCACGAAGTCATTCACCCGCGCCGACCCCCCTGCCGCGCAGCAGCGCACGCAGCGCCAGTGCCGTCACCGCCATGCCCACCCAGGTCGACAGCACGATGGCCAGCAACAGCCGCAGCCCGTACTGCGAGACCAGCGCCAGGTGCGTGATGACGCCCACGCCCACCGGCACGAAGAGCAGCGACAAGTGCCCCAGCAGCAGTTCGGCCACCGCCTGCACCGGGGCGCGCAGGGGTGGCCATTGCAGCGCCGGCAACACCATCACCAGACCGACGACAGGCCCTGGGAAGGGCAGCGCCAGGGCGTGCACGAGGCCCTCGCCGGCAGCCTGGAACAGCAGCAGCAGGGCCAGCCCGCGCAGCGCGTTCACGCCGGCGGGGCGCCGGCGGCTGGGCGCATGGGGGTCATGCCCCGCATGTTGTCACAGCCCGTGCTGGCGGACGGCCCCGATCAGGCCGTCAGCGTGAGCAGGATGTCGGCGTACCAGGCGCAGTTCAGGCCCAGCGACTCGTCCAGCTCGAGGTCGCGGCTGCCCATGTCGACGCGCGAGGAGTGCACGCCAAGCAGCTTCCAGGGCAGGTCGCCTGGCAGGCCGGGCGCGCGCATCACCACCGGCGCGCCGCTGGTGCCGCGGTGGGTGCGCGCGTCGGTGAGGAAATAGCCCAGGCCCTGGAAACGCAGGCCGAAGGACGACGCGATGGCCGCCTGGCGCACCACCGGCAGGTGGTGCAGCGCGTCGTGGAAGCCGAGCGGGAAGCCGACGATGAGCAGCGAGCTGCCGACCTCGACTTCCTGCAGCGGCCCCTGCAGGTGCGCGGGCGTGAAGCAGCTCAGCGCCACGCCCTCGGGCAGGGCCTCGCGTTCGAGTTCGATCACCGCGACATCGATCTCGCCGCCGGTGTCGCGGCCCTGGCGCCAGATGCTCTTGCCGTCCTTGTAGAGCAGCACCGACCAGCCGATCGAGCGCGTCAGGTTGTCGGCGTCGGTGTGCAGTTCGATCTCGAGCCGGCTGGGGTAGTGCTTGCTCGGCTTGTCGATCACGACATGCCGGCTGGTGACGAGGAAGAGCCTGTCGTCGCGCTCGAAGAAGAAGCCGCTGGCCCCCGTCAGCGCCCGCTTGCCGTCGAAGGTGGAGACGCGCGTGGTGGTCAGCAGCAGCGGTTCGATCATGCCGTGCTTTTACACCCTTTGGGCACCGCGGTCGGTGCGCTGCCGCACAGGGCGCGCCGCCGAAGCACGAAGCTTGACCTGGCACCGGCGCGGCGCCGGCGCGCCGCGGCATGATGGCGGCTTCGGCGCTGCCGGCGCACCGCTCACCCCGAGAAGAGGACACCCCATGTACGCCCTGGCCATCCCCAACCTGTCGTGCGGCCACTGCGTGCGCGCCGTTACCGAGGCCGTGCAGGCTGCCGACCCGGCGGCACAGGTGCAGGCCGACCTGGCGACGCGGCAGCTGCAGGTGCAGACGACGCTGCCACTGGCTGCCGTGGTGGCGCAGCTGACGCAGGCCGGCTACGCGCCGGCCTGAACGACACCGGCGGGCCGGCCGCTCGTGGCCGGCGGCAAGGGGCGGAGTGACTACACTCCACGCCCCTTCCTGACGCGCAAATGGCCGGCATCCACATCACCGACATCGAGTCCGCCATCAACTGGTGGCGCGAACGCTCGCCCTCGCCCGACGGCATCAGCGCCTGCCCCGAGGTGCGCGCGCTGGCCGAGGTCTATGCGCTGATGGTCTGGTACCGCGAGCCGCTGTGCGACGAGCACAGCATGCCGGCGGGCGCCCGCGCCGCCTGGCTGGACTGGTACGCCAGCACGCCGGACGCGCCCTGCATCGCCATCTGCAGCACCAGCCAGGGCGACGCCCTGTGCAAGGGCTGCGGCCGCAGCTTCGAAGAGGTGCAGCACTGGCCCGCCTACAGCCCGGCCGAGAAGCGCGCGGTGTGGCGGCGCATCACGCTGGAGGCCACGGCCTGGCGCTTCAACCGCTATGCCGAACGCGCGCGCCGGGCCACCGGCGCGGACCACCCGCCGCCCGAACTCTTCAGCGACGCCGCGCCGCCGGCCCCACGCGCTTGAGCGGCGGGCCGCGGCCGGCCCGCTGGGCCGACAGCGCGCGCGCCCTGCTGCCGCTGGCCTGGCCGGTGTTCGTGGGCCAGCTCTCGGTGCTGGCCTTCAGCACCGTCGACACCCTGCTGGTGGCGCGCGCATCGGCCACCGACCTGGCCGCCCTGGCGGTGGGCGCGTCGGCCTACATCACCGTCTTCGTCGGCTTCATGGGCGCGGTGCTGGCGCTGTCGCCCATCGTCGGCCAGCTCTACGGCGCCGGCCGCCTGGCGGAGGCCGGGCGCCAGGTGCACCAGGCGGTGTGGCTGGCGCTGGCGCTGGCGGCGCTGGGCTGCACGCTGCTGGCCTTTCCGGCGCCCTTCCTGGCGCTGTCGCAGGCCGGGCCCGAGGTCGCGGCCAAGGTGCGCGGCTACCTCGGCGCGCTGGCGCTGTCGCTGCCGGCGTCGCTGCTGTTCACGGTCTACCGCGCCTTCAACACCGCCATCGGCCGGCCCAAGGCGGTGATGGTGCTGCAGGTGGCGGCGCTGGCACTGAAGCTGCCGCTGTCGGCGGCGCTGGTCTTCGGCATGCCGGCGCTGGGGCTGCCGGCGCTGGGCGTGCAGGGCTGCGGCATCGCCACCGCGGTGGCGATGTGGGCCCAGGTGGCGGGCGCGCTGTGGCTGCTGCGGCGCGACGAGCATTACGCCGGCTTCGCCCTCACCGGCCACGGCCTGGCGCGGCCCGACGGCGCGGCGCTGCGGCAGATGCTCAGGCTGGGCGTGCCGATGGGCGCCGGCATCCTGGTCGAGATCACCGGCTTTTCCTTCATGGCGCTGTTCATTGCCCGCCTGGGCACGACGCCGGTGGCCGGGCACCAGCTGGCGGTGAACCTGGTGTCGATGCTGTTCATGGTGCCGCTGGCGCTGGGCAATGCCACCGGCACGCTGGTGGCGCAGCGCATCGGCGCCGGCCAGGCGCGCGCGGCGGCGCAGCTGGGCTGGCACGGCCTGCTGATCGGCTGCACGGTGGCGGCAGGGCTGGGCAGCGCGGTCTACCTGGCACGCGCCCAGGTGCTGGCGCTGTACACCGGCAACGCCGCCGTGCTGGCCGCGGCGCTGCCGCTGGTGGCCTGGATGGCGCTGTTCCATGTCGCCGACGCGGCGCAGACCATCGCCGCCTTCGTGCTGCGCGCCTACAAGATCGCCACCGTGCCGATGCTCATCTACGTCACCGCGCTGTGGGGCGTGGGCCTGGGCGGCGGCTACCTGCTGGCCTTCGACGTGCCGGGCACGGTGCCGGCGGCGCTGCGCGGCGCCCCGGGCTTCTGGTTCGCATCCACCAGCGGCCTGGTGCTGGCGGCGCTGGCGCTCAGCGGCTATCTCAGGCTGACGCTGCGCCGCCAGCGCCCGCTGTGGGCCGGCCCAGCACCCGGCGCCACAGCGCCTTGAAGCTAGGCAGGCCCTGCAGGCGGTCGAAGGCCGGGTCCACGGGCAGGCACAGGGAATTGGGGTCGCCCTCTTCGACGGCCCGCTCCAGCAGCGCCAGCGCGGCCTCGGCCTGGCCCAGCGCCAGCTCGGCCATCGCCAGCTGGTAGGGACTCAGGTAGCCGCTCGGCCAGCCCTGCACCAGGGCCTGCAGTACCTGCCGCGCCGCTGCCGGCTCGCCCAGCGCCGCCAGCGCCTGCACCTGGCCCACGGCACCAATGGACAGCCGCGGGTGGCGTTCGGCGACGCGGCGGTACTGCGCCAGCGCGGCGGCGGCGTCGCCGCGGCACAGCTGCACGTAGGCCAGCAGGCTCATGCCCAGCACGTTGTCGGCGCTCATGTCCAGCAGCGCGCGCAGCGCGGCCTCGGCGGCCGGCCACTGGCGCCGGTACAGGTGCAGCAGCGCCGCATGGGCGCGCAGGCTCAGGTGCAGCGGGTCGCGCTGGCGCGCCTGCGCGAGTTCGGCCTCGGCGGCGTCGAAGTCACCACGCATCATCAGCGACATCGCCAGCGCATGGCGCACGTAGGCCGAGCCCGGCGCGGCCCGCACGGCGCGCTCGAAGAGCGCACGCGCTGCCGGCCAGTCGAACTCGAAGCGGTGCGTCAGCTGCGCCGCCAGCACCAGCGCATCGGCATGCCCGGGCTGCAGCGCCAGCGCGCGGTGCACGGCGGCCAGCGCCAGGGTGATGCCGGGCCGCGGCGGCTCGATGTTGGTGGCCACCAGCTGCAGCCACGCGCGGGCGACGCCGCTGTGGCCGGCGGCCAGCGCGGGGGCCACGCGCACGGCGGCCTCGAAGCGTTGCAGCGCCTTGCGGTGGCCGTCCTCGTGGCCCTGGCGCAGGAAGAACAGGCCCCTTTCGACGAGCTCGGCCGCCTCGTCGCTGCCGGCGTCGGGCGGGCGCGGCAGGCACTGCGGCCGGTAGCTGCCCTTGGGCAGCACGATCATCAGCGCGCTGCTGCCGTCCTCGGCGTAATGCTGGCGCAGCCGCTCGCGCAGGCGCCGCGCCTCGACGCGCACGATGCTGTCGCGGCGGGGGTCGAAGCTGGCGGCCGGGCGCATGAAGACCTCGATGCCCAGCACCGTCTCCTTGAGCATCTGCGTCCGCCCGGCCAGGCTGTGTTCGACCAGGTAGCGCAGCAGCCGCTGGTGCGCCTGCGCGCCGGCGAAGGCGGGCGCGGCGAGCACGCGTTCGAGCTCCTGCAGCACCGCAGCGGGCGCCTGTGGCGCGGCGGCAGGCGAGGCAGGCGGGGCGGTGGTGGCGACGGCAGGCGGCATGGCGGACAACGCCGCAACATACCGCGGATGCCCGCCCCAGGTCACCCCCGCATCGGGCGGTCAGACGCCCCTTTCGTGATGCCTTTCCAGCCTCGAACGGTAACCGTGCGTCAGCGCGCGGCGGCGCCCAGCCGGCGCCGCGTCAGGCCGCCCAGCAGCAGCAGGCCGCCGGCCCACAGCGCCCAGGTCTGCGGCTCGGGCACGGCGGCGCCGTAGAGGTACTGCACGCCGGCGATGTCGTCGGCGCTGAGGACGCGGTTGACGAGGTCGTAGCGGCAGCTGCCGGGGTCGAAGTTCGAGCCGTAGACATAGCCGCACATGACATCGCCGGTGGCAGCGACATGGCCCAGGCCCAGCGCGTGGCCGAGCTCGTGCAGCATCAGCCCCTCGACGTCGTTGACGTAGGCGCCGCCGGGGCCGGTGGGCAAGGCGCTGCCCTGCGCGCCGGGGGCGACCTGGAACAGGCCGCCGGCGGCGAAGGCGATGTCGCCGGCCAGCGGGTCGGGATAGACCAGCGGGTCGCCCGGGCCCGGCGGGCCGTAGCCGACACCGCCGTGGTCGCCGCCGTTGATCTGGTAGGCGCCGATGCGGATGTCGATGGCCGTGGTGCCGGCAAAGGCGGCGCCGTTGTCGGGCACCTGCACGAAGGTGACGTTGGCCGCTGCCGACCAGGTGGCGAAGGCGCGCGCGATGGCGGCGTCGAAGGCGCCGGCGCCGCTGACGGCATCCACCGCGCTGCGCACGGCCCCCAGCGTGTTCGTGCCCGAGAGCGAGTTGTCGTAGTTCGGCGCCGCGGTGTTGATGCCGGCGCCGTCGGCGATGAAGCTCCAGGTGATGACGGCGCCTGTGCCGGGCACCGGCGGGCCCCACTTGTCGCCGAATTCCAGGTTGTAGGCCGCCGCGGGCGCGGCCGCCGACAGCCACGCCAGCGCGCCCAGCATCGCCCTGCCCTTGATGCCCTTGGTGCCCTTGAAGTGGATCGCCACAGACTGCTCCCGATGGCCGCGGCGGCACGCCCTTCGCGCCGCCTTGGCTGCAGTCTAGGAGTGCGCGGCCGCGGCAGGGCCTGTCGGCAGGTGACGGGCAGGTGACATCGCCGCCCGCCGGGCGCGGCTCAGGTCGCCGGCAGCTCGAGCACGAAGACGCTGCCGCCGCCTTCGCGCGCCTCGCAGCGCACGTGGCCGCCGTGGCGTTCGGCGATCTGCCGCACCAGCGACAGGCCCAGGCCGACGCCGCCTTCGCGCTCGGCATGGCCGGGCAGGCGGAAGAAGGCCTCGAAGATGCGCTCGCGGTAGACCTCGGGCACGCCGGGGCCGCGGTCGCAGACGCGCACCTCGGCGCCGCCGGGGCCGCTCTTGATGACGGCCTCGACCTCGTCGCCGCCGTAGCGGCGCGCGTTCTCGAGCAGGTTGCGCACGGCGCGGCGCAGCAGCCTTTCGTTGCCGGGGACATGGGCGTCGTCGCCATGCGCGCTGGCACCCACGCGCGAGGCCTCCTCGGCGGCCACGCCCAGCAGGCTCACCGAGTCCTGCCGTTCCAGGCCGGCAGCGGCGTCAAGCCGGCTGGCCAGCAGCACTTCCTCGACCAGCGCGTCGAGCTCGCCGATGTCGGTGTCGATCTCGTGGCGCAGTTCGGCGCGCATCTGCGGCGGTGCATCGTCCAGCATCGTCACCGCCATCTTCAGCCGCGCCAGCGGCGAGCGCAGTTCGTGGCTGGCATTGGCCAGCAGGCTCTGGTGCGAAGCCAGCAGGGCCTCGATGCGCTCGGCGGCGCGGTTGAAGCTGGCGGCGACGGCAGCGACCTCGTCGCGGCCTTCCTCGGCCACGCGCTCGTGCAGGGCGCCGGCGCCGAAGGCCTCGACACCGCGCTTGAGCGCCTCCAGCCGCCGCGTCAGCCGCCGCACCACGGGCCAGGCGCCCGCGGCGACGGCGAGGAAGATCACCACCAGCAGCGCCGCCAGCGTGCTGCCTTCCAGCCAGGGCTGCTGCGCCGACCAGGCCGGCGGCGGCGCCTCGCCCGGGCGCGCCCCG
>CAIWPS010000831.1 GCA_903914615.1 uncultured beta proteobacterium
CTCGCGGCTGGCGCAGGCGCAGGCCACCGCGGCGATCCTGAAGGACGAGGTCTGGAAGCGCATGCCCTGGGCCTGCGGCGCCGACGGCGGCCCGACGCTGCCGACCACCACCGACCCCGTCGAAGGGCTGCTCAACCGCACTTGGCGGCCCACGCTCAGCGTCACCGGGGTCGACGGCTTCCCCGAGCTGAAGAGCGCCGGCAACGTGCTGCGGCCCTACACCGCCTTCAAGCTCAGCCTGCGCCTGCCGCCGCTGGTGGACGGCAACGAGGCCAGCCTGAAGCTCAAGACGCTGCTGGAGGACAACGCGCCCTACAACGCCAAGGTCACCTTCCACCCCGACGGCCGCGCCGGCGCCCTGGGTGCCACGGGCTGGAACGCGCCCGATCTCGCGCCCTGGCTGGAGACGGCGCTGGACAGCGCCTCGCAGGCCCACTTCGGCGCCCCGCTGGGCTATGTGGGGCAGGGCGGCACGATCCCGCTGATGAGCATGCTGCAGCAGGGCTTCCCGGCGGCGCAGATGATGGTCTGCGGCGTGCTGGGCCCGAAGAGCAACGCCCACGGGCCCAACGAGTTCCTGCACGTGCCCTACGGCAAGAAGCTCACCGCGGCGGTGGCGCAGGTCATCGCGGCCTGCCCGTGATCAGGTGGCGGGCGCGGCGCGCCGCGCCCGCCAGGCGCCCAAGAGCACCAGCACGCCGGGGATGAAGATCATCGCCCAGATGATGTGCGACAGATGCTGCTTCACCAGCGGGATGTTGCCGAAGAGGTAGCCCGCCGCCAGGATGCCGCAGACCCACAACGCGCCGCCGCTGACGTCGAAGAGCGTGAACTTGCGCCGCGTCATCTGCGCCACCCCGGCGACGAAGGGCGCGAAGGTGCGCAGGAAGGGCATGAAGCGCGCCAGCACGATGGTGATGCCGCCGTAGCGCTCGTAGAAGGCGTGCATGCGGTCGAAGGCGCCGCGGTTGAACCAGCGCGAGTCGGGCCAGGCGAAGACGCGCGGTCCGATGCTGCGGCCGATCGTGTAGTTGGTCTGGTTGCCCAGCACCGCGGCCGCGGTCAGCAGCGCCATCGCCAGTGGCAGGTTCATCAGCCCCAGCCCGCAGAGTGCGCCGACGACGAAGAGCATCGAGTCGCCTGGCAGGAAGGGCATCACCACCAGCCCGGTCTCGACGAAGATGATGAGGAACAGCAGGGCATAGACCCAGCCGCCGTAGGCCTGCACGAAGTCCGAGAGGTGGCGGTCGACGTGGAGGATGAAGTCGACGAGAAAGGCGGCGTATTCCATCGCCGCGATTGTCGCCGCCGCGCTCAGGCGTCTGCCGTGACCTGGTCCTCGCTCTGGACTTCGTCGGGCAGGAAGCCGCCGCTCTGGTGCGCCCAGAGCTTGGCGTAGTGCCCGCCCAGCTGCAGCAGCTGCGCGTGCGTGCCCTCCTCGACGATGCGGCCCTGCTCGAGCACGATGAGCCGGTCCATGCGCGCGATGGTGGACAGGCGGTGGGCGATGGCGATCACCGTCTTGCCTTCCATCAGCCCCAGCAGCTGGCTCTGGATCGCGAGTTCGACCTCGCTGTCCAGCGCCGAGGTGGCCTCGTCCAGCACCAGGATGGGCGCGTCCTTGAGGATCACGCGCGCGATGGCCACGCGCTGGCGCTGGCCGCCGCTGAGCTTGACGCCGCGCTCGCCGACGTGCGCTTCGTAGCCGGTGCGGCCCTTCCAGTCCTGCAGGCCGAGGATGAACTCGTGCGCCTGCGCCTTCTTCGCCGCGGCGACGATCTCGTCCAGCGTCGCGCCGGGGCGGCCGTAGCCGATGTTGGCGGCGATCGAGCGGTGCAGCAGCGAGGTGTCCTGCGTCACCATGCCGATGGCCGCGCGCAGGCTTTCCTGGCTGAGTTCACGCACGTCGTGGCCGTCGATGCGCAGGCTGCCCTGCTCGAGGTCGTGGAAGCGCAGCAGCAGGTTCACGAGCGTGCTCTTGCCGGCGCCCGAGCGGCCGACCAGGCCGACGCGCTCGCCGGGGCGGATGACGAGGTTGAGGTCGTCGAGCACCTTCTTGCCGTCGTCGCGGCCGTAGGTGAAGGTGAGGTGCTCGAAGCGGATCTCGCCGCCCTCGGGCGCCGCCTGCACGGCGAGCTCGCGCGCGCCGGCGCGGTCGGTCATGGCGTGCGGCACGGCGATGGTCTCCATGCCTTCCTGCACCACGCCGACGTTCTCGAAGATGCCGGTCACTTCCCAGCTCACCCAGCCGGCGACGTTGACGATCTGCCAGGCCAGCGGCAGCGCCGTGGCCACCACGCCGGCACCGATGCGGCCCTGCGCCCACAGCGTGATGCCGATGCCCGCGGTGCCGGTGAGCAGCGCGGCGTTGAGCGTGGACAGCGTGGTCATGAACTGCGTCGTCAGCCGCATGTGGGCGGCGATGGCGGCGGTGTGCTCGTCCACCACCTCGCGCACGTAGGCGTCCTCGTCGCGGGCGCGGGCGAAGAGCTTGACCGTGAGGATGTTGGTGTAGCTGTCGACGACGCGGCCCATCACCAGCGAGCGCAGCTCCGAGCTCGCCTTGGCCAGGCCGCGCATGCGCGGCACGAAGCGGCGCAGGAAGAGGATGTAGCCGGCGAACCAGAGCAGCGTGGGCAGCGCCAGCCGCCAGTCGGCCGCCGCCAGCAGGCCCAGCGTGGTGAGGCCGAAGACGACGATGTACCAGATGGCGCGGATGCTGCTGACCACGCTCTCGCGCACGGCGTTGCTGGTCTGCATGACGCGGTTGGCGATGCGGCCCGCGAAGTCGTTCTGGAAGAAGGGCCAGCTCTGCCGCACCACGTGCCAGTGGCTCTGCCAGCGGATGAGGTTGGTCACGCCGGGCACGACGGCGTTGTTGCGCAGCAGGCTGTCGCACATCAGCACGGCCGGGCGCACGAACAGCACCACGGCGGCCATCCCCAGCAGCATCGGCAGCGCGGCCTGGAAGGCGGCAGCGCGGTCGGCGGCCTGCATCAGTGTCACCAGGCGGCCGATGAACTGCGGGATCAGCGTGTCCACCAGCGCCACCACCACGCCGCTGACGAACATGGCGCCGAACAGGCCCTTGGTCTGGCGCACGTAGTGCCAGTAGAAGGCCATCAGCCCGGCGGGCGGCGCGGTGCCGGGGCGGGCGGTGGGGCGGATGCGGGATTCGAAGAAGGCGAACATCGGCAATGCGCAGCCCCCGCCGCCTGCGTGGGCAGGCGCCGGGCGGCGTCGAAATGGGGAGACCCGCATTGTCTTCGCAACCCGGGCAAGATGCGCGGCCGGACGGCATAGGCCGTCCGATCGATGGGAGAGACGTCTGGATCAGCTCAAGGCCATGAAGGTTTTCGCGCGCGTTGCCGACGAGGGCGGCTTCGCCAGGGCGGCGCGCGCGCTGGACATGGCGCCGCCCGTGGTCACGCGCCTGGTGGCCGAACTGGAGAACCACCTCGGCGCGCGGCTGCTCAACCGCAGCACGCGCAGCATCTCGCTCACCGAGGTCGGCGAGCAGTACCTGGAGAAGGTGCGCGCCATCCTGATCGACGTCGACGAGTCCGAGGCCCTGGCCAGTGCCTCGACCAAGGTGCCGCGCGGCCACCTGCGGCTGCTGTGCCCGCCGGCGGTGGCCGTGCACCAGCTGGCCAAGCACCTGCCGCGCTTCCAGGCCGCCTATCCCGAAGTGACGCTGGAGGTGGCCTCGCCGGGCGTGGTGGACACCGTCGACGAGGCCTACGACATCACGGTCTTCACCCGCCGCGACGCCCCCGACGGCGACTTCATCGCCCGCCGCCTGGCACGCACCGAGGTGGTGGTGTGCGCCAGCCCCGAATACCTGCAGCGCCGCGGCCGGCCGCGCCACCCGGCCGACCTGGCCCGGCACGAGGCCGTGGTGCCGCCCATCTCCTCGATGCAGGGCGGGCTGGTCTTCTACCGCGGCACGGGCCCGCAGGCCGAGGCCTACACCGTGCCGCGCGAGCGCCACCCCGCGCTGTCGACGACCCACATCGACACCATGTACGCGGCGGCGCTGGCCGGCTTGGGCATCGCCGGCCTGCCGTCCTACGTCATCGAGGACGCGCTGATGGAGAACGCGCTGGAGCGCGTCCTGCCCGAGTGGCACCTCTTCGACGTCACGCTGTGGGCCGGCATGCCCACGCGCAGGCACCTGCCGGCGCGCACGCGGGCCTTCCTGGACTTCCTGCTGCAGATCTTCGGCGGCGAGGACCGCGACCCGTGGCTGGCCGCTGCCGGCTGCGAGACGCGGATCGAGGTGCCGGCCTAGAAGGTGTAGCCGGCCCCGACCCGGGCGCCCGACAGCGGCTCCAGCAGCCGCAGCAGCGGCTTCAGCGGCCCGTAGCGCAGCGCCACCTTGCCGGCATAGGCCAGGAAGCGTGGCAGGTCGGCGGCGTAGCGCGGCTTGCCGTCGCGGTGCTTCAGGCGGCAGAAGATGCCCATCACCTTGAGGTGCCGCTGCAGGCCCATCCATTCCAGGGCGCGCCAGAACTCGCCGAAGTCGGCATCCACCGGCAGCGCGGCGGCGCGCGCCTGCTGCCACCAGCGCACGGCCCAGTCGAGTTCCTGGGCTTCGTCCCAGCTGATGAAGGCGTCGCGCAGCAGCGAGGCGAGGTCGTAGCTGATGGGGCCGGCAACGGCGTCCTGGAAGTCGAGGATGCCGGGCTGCGCCGCGCCGCGCATCAGGTTGCGCGGCATCCAGTCGGCATGCACGGCGACCACGGGTTGGGCCAGCGCGTTGTCGATGAGCAGGCGGCAGCTGCGCTGCCACACCGCGGTTTCTGCCGCGCTCCAGGTGATGCCGAACTCACGCTGCACGCACCATTCGGGGAAGAGCGCGAGTTCACGCGCCAGCAGCGATTCGTCGAAGGGCGGCAGCGCCGCGGCCGGCACGGCCTGCTGGAACCGCACCAGCGCCGTCAGCGCATCGCGCATCAGCGCATCGGCCGCGGCCGGCGTGGCGCCGCGCAGGGCGTCGAGGTAGACCTCGCTGCCGAGGTCGGTGAGCAGCAGGAAGCCCCGTTCGATGTCGGCCGCCAGCACCCGCGGCGCGTGCAGGCCGGCGGCCTGCAGCAGGCCGGCGACGTGGACGAAGGGGCGCACGTCCTCCAGCGGCGGTGGTGCATCCATGACGATGCAGCTGCCGCCGCCGCGCGTGGCCAGGCGCAGGTAGCGGCGGAAGCTGGCGTCGGCCGAGGCCGGCTGCAGGCTGTCGATTTCAAGGTCGTGGGCCGGGGCCGCGGCGCGCAGCCAGCCCTCGAAGGCGGCCTGGCGCGCGGCATCGGGCCAGGCGATCGGGGGGTGGGTTTCCAGCATGGATAATCGATTCTACGAACCCGGCCTTCGCTTCCAAACCGCCTGCCCTGCTCCTGATGCGCATCACACCGCTGGCCCTGGCGGCCGGCCTGCTCGCCAACGGCGCGGCAGCGTGGGGCCAGGGCGCGACGCCCCCGGCCGTGCCTGCCAGTGCCGCTGCGCCCGCTTCGGCCGCTTCGGCCGCTTCAGCCGCCGGCGGGCTGCAGGCCAGCGAGCGCCTGCGGTCGCTGCCCCGCGGCGCCGCTGCCGCGCAGCTGCCCACGCTGATGATGGCCCAGCGCCTCAGCAGCCAGCCCGACCTGCAGACGGTGGCCGAAGGCAAGGCCGAGTTCCGCCGTGGCGGCATGGTGATCAAGGCCGACCGGCTGGTCTACGACAGTGCCGAGGACCTGGCCAGCGCCACCGGCCAGGTGCGCATCAGCCGCGACGGCGCGGTCTACAGCGGCCCCGAGATGCAGTTGCACGTGCAGCGCTTCGAGGGCTGGTTCCTCGACCCCACCTTCGAGTTCACGCAGTTCGGCGCCGGCGGCCACGCCGAGCGCATCGACTTCCTCGACGGCGCGCGCTCGCGCGCCACGAAAGCCGAGTACACGAGCTGCCGCCGCGACGGGCCCGAAGAGCCCGCCTGGGTGCTGCGCACCGACAGCGTCACGCTCGACCTCGACGCCAACGAGGGCGTCGCCGAGGGCGCGGTGCTGCGCTTCCTGGACACGCCCATCCTGGCCCTGCCTTCGCTGAGCTTCCCGCTCGGCGACACGCGGCTTTCGGGCTGGCTGCCGCCCACCTTCGACACCGACAACCGCAGCGGCGTCGAGATCGCCGTGCCCTACTACTGGAACCTGGCGCCCAACCGCGACGCCACGATCACGCCGCGCGTCATCACGCGCCGCGGGCTGGGCCTGAACGGCGAGTACCGCTACCTCGAGAAGGACTACAAGGGCACGCTCAACCTGGACTGGCTGCCCTACGACCGCCTCACCGGCCGCGCGCGCGAGGCGCTGCAGTGGACGCACGAGGGCGCCCTGGGCGGCGGGCTGCGCGTGAGCACCGAAGGCGTGCGCGTCTCCGACGACGACTGGTGGAAGGACTTCCCCAGTGCCACGCGCGGCCTCACGCCGCGGCTGCTGCCGCAGCGCGCCGCGCTGGAGCGGCCCTTCGCGCTGCCCGACGGCGAGGGCCTGGTCTACGCACGCGCCATGCGCTGGCAGGTGCTGCAGGACACCAGCGCCGTGCTCGTGGCGCCCTACGAGCGCAGCCCGCAGATCGGCGTGCGCCTGGGCGGCGAAGCGGCCGGCCTCGTCTACGGCGCCGAGGGCGAGTTCAACCGCTTCAGCCTGCCCGGCGGCGAACTGGCGCAGGCCGGGCGCAGCGGCGGCGACCGCTGGCATTTCCTGGGCGACCTCAGCTACCCCTGGCGCGAGCCGGGCTGGTTCGTGGTGCCCAAAGCCAGCGTCAACGCCGCCACCTATGCCGACAGCGGCCTCCTTCCCAACACCTCGCGGCGCGTCGGCCGCGTCATTCCCACCTTCAGCCTGGACGGCGGGCTGGAACTGGAGCGCACCACCGAGGCCTTCGGTCGCAGCTTCCGCCAGACCCTGGAGCCGCGCCTGCTGTACGTGCTGACCCCCTACCGCCAGCAGAGCCAGCTGCCCGACTACGACGCGGCGGCCAAGGACTTCAACTTCAACTCGATCTACTCGACCAACCAGTTCTCGGGCATCGACCGCGTCTCCGACGCCAACCTGATCACCGCCGGCGTGACCACGCGCTTCGTCGACGCCAACAGCGGCGCCGAGGCATTGCGCCTGGGCCTGGTGCAGCGCTACCTGTTCCGCCCGCAGCGCGAGACGGCGCAGGCCGACGGCACGCCCGACGGCCCGGCGGTGGACAAGAAGCTGTCGGACGCGCTGCTGCTGGGCTCGACCAACCTGCTGCCGAGCTGGGTGCTGGACGGATCGGTGCAGTACAGCCCCGACACGGGGCGTTCGGTGCGCACCGTCATCGGCATGCGCTACACGCCGGGGCCCTTCCAGACCGTCAGCGCCACCTACCGCCTCACCCGCGGCCTGACCGAGCAGATGGAGCTGGGCTGGCAATGGCCGGTGTGGTCGCGCCAGCCGGCGTCCAACCGTGCCACCGGACGCAGCAGCAGCAGCGCTTCGGGCAACAGCTGCACCGGCACGCTGTACGCCGTCGGGCGGCTGAACTACAGCCTGCTGGACAGCCGCATCACCGATTCGATCTTCGGCGTCGAGTACGACGCCGGCTGCTGGATCGGCCGCATCGTCGCCGAGCGCCTGTCCACCGGCAGCAGCCAGGCGACGACGCGGCTGATGCTGCAGCTGGAGCTCGTAGGTCTGTCACGCATCGGCTCCAACCCCTTGCAGGTCTTGAAGGACAATATCCCTGGTTACCGCCTGCTGCGCCAAGACCGCAGCAGTGCGTCGCCCACCGACGACCGGCTGCCCGATGCTTCCAATGAATGATCCCGTTCCGCACAGGCCGCGGCTGGCCCTCGCCGCCCTGTGGCTGGCCGTGCTGGGCTGCAGCCTGACATCCATGCCCATCGCCGCCGCGCAGGGGCGCGAGGGCGCGCGCAGCGGCGACTACATCGCCGTCATCGTCAACCAGGAGCTCGTCACCGCCGGCGAGGTCGAACGCCGCGTCGAACGCGCCGTGGCCGAGGCCGGCCGCGGCGCGGCGCTGCCGCCCGAAGCCGAGCTGCGCCGCCAGGCGCTGGACTCGCTGATCGACGAGCGGGTGATGATCTCCAGCGCGCGCGAGAGCGGCATGCGGGTCGAGGAGTCGGAGATCGACCGCGCCGTGCAGAGCATCGCTTCGCAGAACCAGATCAGCATGGACGTGCTGCGCGAGCGGCTGCGCGCCGAAGGCACCGACTACGGGCGCTTCCGCAATAACGTGCGCGACCAGATCATGATCGAGAGGCTGAGCGAGCGCGAGGTCTACCAGCGCATCAAGATCTCCGACGAGGAGGTCGACCGCTACATCGCCAAGCAGCGCGAGGCGGCCAATGCCGACCCGGAAACCAACCTGGCGCAGATCCTCGTCACGGTGCCCGACGACGCCGACGCGGCGACGGTGGCCGCGCGGCGCGCCATGGCCGAGGCGGCGCTGGCGCGGGTCAAGGCCGGCGAGCCCTTCGATGCCGTCGCGCGCGCCGTGTCCGAGGACGCCAACCGCAAGAACGGCGGCGAGATCGGCCTGCGCCTGTCTTCGCGCCTGCCCGACCTCTTCGTCGAGTCGACCAAGGACCTGAAGGTGGGCGAGGTGACGCCGCAGCTGGTGCGCTCGGGCGCCGGCTTCCACATCCTCAAGGTCGTCGCCCGCAAGGAAGCGGTGGCCGGCCGGGTCACGCAGACGCGCGCCCGCCACGTGCTGCTGCGCACCTCGCCGCAACTCAGCGCCGAAGTCGCGACGCGCCGGCTGGCCGAGTACCGCAAGCAGATCGAGGCCGGCACGCGCAGCTTCGAGGACATCGCCAAGCAGTACAGCGAGGACGGCTCGGCGGCGGCCGGCGGCGACCTCGGCTGGGCTTCGCCCGGTGTCATGGTGCCCGAGTTCGAGGCGGCGATGAACGAGCTGCCGATCGGCGGCATCTCGGCGCCGGTGGTCTCGCGCTTCGGCGTCCACCTCATCCAGGTGCTCGAGCGGCGCGAGGTGGCGCTGGAAGTGAAGCAGCTGCGCGAGCAGGCGCGCAACGCGCTGCGCGAACAGCGCTTCGAGCAGGCCTACCTCGACTGGACCAAGGAGCTGCGTTCGCGCGCCTACGTCGAGTACCGCGAGCCGCCGCAGTGACGGCGCCGCCGGCACGGTGAAGCACACCGCGCGCAAGCGCTTCGGCCAGCATTTCCTCACCGACGAGGCGGTCATCGACCGCATCGTGCGCACCATCGACCCGCGGCCCGGCGAGGCCCTCGTCGAGATCGGCCCCGGCCTGGGCGCGCTCACCGGGCCCTTGCTGGAGCGTTGCGAGCGGCTGACCGTGATCGAGCTCGACCGCGACCTTGCCGCGCGGCTGCGCCGCGATGCCAGGCTCGATGTCGTCGAGGCCGACGTGCTCAACGTCGACTTCGGCGCGCTCGCCGAGAGCGCCGGGCAGCCGCTGCGCGTCGTCGGCAACCTGCCCTACAACATCTCCACGCCCATCCTGTTCCACCTGCTCGAGCATTCGGCGCAGGTGCGCGACCAGCACTTCATGCTGCAGAAGGAAGTTGTGCAGCGCATGGCCGCGGCGCCCGGCGGCAAGGACTACGGCCGCCTGAGCGTGATGCTGCAGTGGCGCTACCGTATCGAGTCGGTGCTGGACGTGCCGCCGACGGCCTTCGAGCCGCCGCCGCGCGTCGACTCGGCGGTGGTGCGCATGGAGCCGCTCGCGCGCGACGACAGCATCGACGCGGCACGCCTCGGCGAGCTCGTCGGCGTGGCCTTCTCGCAGCGGCGAAAGATCCTGCGCCACACGCTGGGGCGCTGGTTCGAGCAGCAGGGCCTGGCGCCGGCCTTCGACCTGCAGCGCCGCGCCGAAGAAGTGCCCGTGGCCGAGTACCTGGCGCTGGCGCGCAGGGCCGCCTAGAAACGAAAGGGCCCTCGCAAGCGAGGGCCCGGTCCGGCGCGGCGGAGCGCGCTCAAGCCACGTTCAGGACGCCTTCACGCGGCGTTCAGCCACGCCGCGGTGTCGAACGCACTGCTCATCAAGGGCATGTTCATGCCGAAGTTGGGGTTGACGCCGTTCTTGGGCACCACCTTCACCGCCGGCTTCACTGCACTTGCCTGGGCCACCTCAGCAGCCCGCTCCCATGACCCTATTTCCTGGGAGCGGGCTACTGAAAAGAATAAAAGCACCTGAATGGTATTCGTCGTTCGCCCCAGAACTCGGCGGCGTCGCGGAAGACCTCCAGCAGCTGTTCGCGCGCCTCGCGGTCGAAGCGCGGGTTGTCGGGCAGCTGTTCCAGCACGACGACGAAGCCGGGCTGCTGGCCCGACTTGTGCACGAGGTCGGTCATGCAGTCGTACAGCGCGTCCAGGTTCTTGCCGAAGTGCGCCGGGAACAGGAAGGACTGGGCGATCCCTTCGAGCACCTCCTGCTTGGACTGCGCGGAGGACAGGTTGGCGTAGAGGAAATGCTGGCCCGCGGCGTGAGCCGCCGACATCAGATCCTCGACGCGATAGGCCCGAATGGCCTGGACGAGATTGGGGCGGATGGTCTGCAACTCCATGGTCGCGATCCTCCTGACAGGGCGAAGGGGTGATTCGAGGACTTGTGGGCCGGCGTTCATTGCACGATGAGGCGATAGCTCGCGTAGTGGTCGTCGGTGTAGTAGCAGGCGGCGGGGGCTGTCGGGGGCTGGCCGCCGCAGACGATGCGTCGGGCCCCGCGGTTGCGTACGCCAGGGGTCTTCACGGTGTACTCGCGGTAGTAGCCGCGAGGGTGCGCGGGCAACTGCCTTTCACGGTTGCCGAATACGATGCCGTCCTTCGGGTAGGGAAATGGGCCGCCTTGGCGGATCAGCCGATAGGTGCTCTGGGCTTGCTCGGGCAGCGCTGAAAGCGCCACCACCGCTGCCGGTTGCTCCGGCGTGCGGGCCCAAGCGGTCGACGACATTCCGGTTGCCAAGCCGGCCGTTGCCACCACGGCAAAAGCCCACTTGCACAACGCCCGCCGCAGCACCGCGCCAGGCGCAGCCAAACCGGTCGAAAACACGGGTTAACCCTGAAAAAACAAACGTGAATGCTACCTGAACCCCCCCAGAAACTCAAGCCATTGCCCAATATTGGGGCAACAGGGAAGGGCTATCAGTGTGCGCTCACATGTTCAGGGCGCATCTCCACACGAAGGTCGTCCCGCCTCCCCTTGCAGGGCGCGGTCAGCGCACGAGATGGGCTGACCTCCTCGGCTGGCGAGCGTCAGGCCGCAGGGCCTGACGCACGTCCTGCCTCGGCATCGGCCACCGTGAGCGCGGTCATGTTGACGATGCGCCGCACCGTCGCCGACGAGGTCAGCACATGCACCGGCCTGTCGGCGCCCAGCAGCACGGGGCCGATGGCGATGCCGCCGCCGGCGGCGGTCTTCAGCAGGTTGTAGGCGATGTTGGCGGCGTCGATGTTGGGCAGCACGAGCAGGTTCGCCTCGCCCTGCAGCGTGCTGGCGGGCATCACCTTCTTGCGTTCCTGCGCGTCCAGTGCCAGGTCGCCGTGCATCTCGCCGTCCACCTCCAGCCAGGGCGCCTGCTCGCGCAGCAGGGCCAGCGTGCGGCGCATCTTCACCGCGCTGGGCTGGTCGCTGGTGCCGAAGTTGGAGTGCGAGAGCAGCGCTGCCTTGGGCGTGATGCCGAAGCGCATCATCTCTTCGGCGGCCATTACGGTGATCTCGCACAGCTCCTCGGCGCTGGGGTCGGCGTTGACGTGGGTGTCGACCAGGAAGACCTGCCGCCCCGGCAGCATGAGCCCGTTCATGCAGGCATAGACCTGCACGTCCTGCGGCGTGCTCGGGCTGCCGCCCTGGCGCTTGCCGATGACCTGGTCGATGTAGTGCAGGTGCTGCGCCGTCGTGCCCCAGGTTCCGCACAGCATGCCGTCGACCTCGCCCTTCTTCAGCAGCATGGCGCCGATCAGCGTCAGCCGCCGCCGCATCTCGATCTTGGCCATCTGCACCGAGATGCCCTTGCGTTCGGTCATGCGGTGGTAGGTCTGCCAGAAATCGCGGTAGCGGTGGTCGTTCTCGACGTTGACGACGTCGTAGTCCAGCCCTTCCTTCAGGCGCAGGCCGAACTTCTCGACGCGTGCGGCGATCACCGCCGGCCGGCCGATCAGCGTCGGCCGCGCCAGCCCTTCGTCGACCACCACCTGCACTGCGCGCAGCACGCGCTCTTCCTCGCCCTCGGCATAGGCCACGCGCTTGTGCAGCGCCTGCTTGGCCTGCGTGAATATGGGCTTCATCGTCGTGCCCGAGGCATAGACGAAGTTCTTCAGCTTCTCGCGGTAGGCGTCCAGGTCGTGGATGGGCCGCTGCGCCACGCCCGATTCGGCCGCCGCCTTGGCCACGGCCGGCGCGATCATCATCATCAGCCGGTGGTCGAAGGGCTTGGGGATCAGGTACTCGGGCCCGAAGGACAGGTTGGCGCCGGCGTAGGCCGCGGCCACGACCTCGCTCTGTTCGGCCTGCGCCAGCTCGGCGATGGCGTGCACCGCGGCGATCTCCATCGCGTCGGTGATCGTGGTCGCGCCGCAGTCCAGCGCGCCGCGAAAGATGTAGGGGAAACACAGGACGTTGTTGACCTGGTTCGGGTAGTCGGTGCGGCCGGTGGCGATGATGGCGTCGGGCCGCGCTGCCTTGGCCGCCTCGGGCGCGATCTCGGGCGAGGGGTTGGCCAGCGCGAAGATCAGCGGCTGCGGCGCCATGGCCGCCACCATCTCGGGCTTGAGGACGCCGGCGGCCGACAGTCCCAGGAAGACGTCGGCGCCGTGCAGCACCTCGGCCAGCTTGCGCAGCGGCGTCTTCTGCGCGAACTGGGCCTTGTCGGCGTCCATCAGTTCGACGCGGCCTTCGTAGACAACGCCCGCCAGGTCGGTGACCCAGATGTTCTCGCGCCGCACGCCCAGCTTCAGCAGCAGGCCCAGGCAGGCCAGCGCCGCGGCGCCGGCGCCCGAGGTGACGAGCTTGATCTCGCCGATGCGCTTGCCCACCACCTTCAGCGCATTCAGCAGCGCCGCGCCGACGACAATGGCGGTGCCATGCTGGTCGTCGTGGAAGACGGGGATCTTCATGCGCTCGCGCAGCTTGCGCTCGACGTAGAAGCAGTCCGGCGCCTTGATGTCCTCGAGGTTGATGCCGCCGAAGGTAGGCTCCAGCGCGGCGATGACGTCGACGAGCTTGTCGAGGTTCTTCTCGTTGACCTCGATGTCGAAGACGTCGATGCCGGCGAACTTCTTGAACAGCACCGCCTTGCCTTCCATCACCGGCTTGGCGGCCAGCGGGCCGATGTCGCCCAGCCCCAGCACCGCGGTGCCGTTGGTGACGACGCCGACGAGGTTGCCGCGCGCCGTGTAGCGGAAGGCATTCGCCGGGTCGGCGACGATCTCCTCGCAGGCCGCGGCCACGCCCGGGCTGTAGGCCAGCGCGAGGTCGCGCTGGTTGATCATCTGCTTGGTGGCAATGACCTCCAGCTTGCCCGGCGTCGGGAACTCGTGGTACTCGAGCGCCGCCTGCCTGAGCTCGGTGGCCCGCGATTCGGCCGCGGTCTTTTCGGGGGTGGGCATGGCGGGGTCTCCTGGGTTTTTCCGGCGCGGCCGGCGCGCTGGGCATGGCGCAGGGCGGGCGCGGATTGTAGGAGCGCAGTGTGCGCCCGCGCCGCGGCCGGCTCGATGCGAGAAACTGCTTAGCGGCGCGCGCCGGTCCGCGGCCAATACTGCCGGCCCAGGCCCTCCGCATGAACCGCCACCTCACCGCACCCTCCCTGCCGCGCCCGCGCCCGCGCCTGCGTCGGGCGCTGCTGTGGGTGGCGCTGCTGGCGCTGCTGGGCGTGGCGCAGACGCTGCTGTTGGCCTTGACCATCGGCTACGAGTCGGTGCGCGCGCAGGACGAGGTCGACGGCGTCACCACCGAGACCGCGGCCGATATCCGTCACCAGCTGCTCGGCGCGATCCAGACGCTGCAGGCGCTGGCCTGGTCGGAAGCGCCGCAGGCCGACGGGCACAGCGGCGCCGCCGAACTGCTGAAAAGCCGCGCCGAGCTCAAGCGCGTCGAATGGCGCAGCCTCGCGCTGGCCGTCACCGATGCCGTCGACACGCCCTACCTGCCGCACCTGTTCGCACAGATGCCGCGCGGCGACCTCGACGCCGAGGCCGTGGCCGCCTGCAGTGCCGCCCACCGTGCCGCCGCCCCGATGTTCTCGCGCAGCTACTTCGTGCCTCTGCCCGGCGGCCTGGGCCTGGAAGTCATCGACCTGTGCGTGCCCGAGCAGCACGCCGGCCACGACACCGGCTTCCTCGTCGGCACCTTTGCCCTGGCGCAGGTGCTCGAAGCCGTGCTGCCGGCGCGGCAGGCGCGGCGCCACGAGTTCAGCTTCGTCGAGGGCGACGGCACGCGGCTGGCGCGCGCCGGCCTGCCGCGCGGCGCCGGCGTCTACGTTGCCGAGCGTGTCGTCGACCTGCCCGGCGTGACGCTGCAGCTGCGCGCCGACAGCGCCTCCGGCCGCCCCAGCCTGATCCCCAACCTCGCCACGGCGCTGGTGCTGGGCCTGTCGTTCGCGCTCTTCGCGCTGGTGTTTCTGCTGGCGCGCGACGTGCGCCGGCGCGCCCAGGCCGAGCGCGCGCTGGCCGAGGCGCTGGCCTTTCGCAAGGCGATGGAGGACTCGCTGTCCACCGGCCTGCGCGCGCGCGACCTGCAGGGCGCCATCACCTACGTCAACCCGGCCTTCTGCGCCATGGTCGGCTTCAGCGCCGAGGAACTGCTGGCCGCCGCCGACCCGCGCTCGCCGCCGTACTGGCCGCCCGAGCTGGCCGCCGCCTATCTGCAGCGCCAGCAGCTGCGGCTGGAAGGCGCCGGCCGCACACCCGGCGAGCTGCGCGAGGGCTTCGAGTCGGTCTTCATCCGCAAGAACGGCGAGCGCTTCCCGGTCATGATCTACGAGGCACCGCTGGTCGACGGCGGCGGCCGCCAGACGGGCTGGATGAGCGCCGTGCTCGACCTCAGCGCGCAGCGGCGCGTCGAGGAGATCTCGCGCCAGCAGCAGGACCGCCTGCAGGCCACCGCGCGGCTGGCCACGGTGGGCGAGATGGCCTCGCTGCTCAGCCACGAGCTGAACCAGCCGCTGGCGGCCATCGCCAGCTACGCCACCGGCTCGCTGAACCTGCTGGCCGAGCCCGACGAAGGCACGCCGGGGCTGATGAAGCAGGCGCTGGAACGCATCGCCGAGCAGGCCGAGCGCGCCGGCCGCGTCATCAAGAGCGTGCACGACTTCGTGCGCCGCCGCGAACAGCTGCACGAGGCCACGCCGGCCGAGCTGCTGCTGGAAGCCGTGCTGCCGCTGGCGCGCATGCAGGCGCGCAAGAGCGGCGCCCGCATCGAGCTCGACCTGCCGGCGGCGCCGGCGCGCGCGCCGCGCGTGCGCTGCGACCGCACGATGGTCGAGCAGGTGCTGCTGAACCTGGCGCGCAACGGCATCCAGGCGATGGAGGCGGCGACGCCGGTGGCCGAGCGCGTGCTGACGCTGCGCGTGCGCCAGACGCATGCGCGCTGGGTCACCTTCGCCGTCGTCGACCGCGGCCCGGGCATCGCGCCGGCGGTGGCGGCGCAGCTCTTCACGCCCTTCTTCACGACCCGCGCCGAGGGCATGGGCCTGGGCCTGAGCCTGTGCCGCACCGTCATCGAGCAGCATGGCGGCGCGCTGGACTACGGCCCCGGCCCGCAGGGCCGCGGCACCGAATTCCGCTTCACGCTGCCGGCGGCGGTGGTCGCCGAAAGCGGCGAAACTCCGCGCTCCTCCGCCGTCGCCTGAAAGCCCGTACCCTTGACCGCCACGCTCGACCCCAGCCTGGGCCTGCCCGTCGTCTACCTCGTCGACGACGAGGACGTGGTGCGCGACGCGCTGGCCTGGCTGCTGCGCTCGCGCCGGCTGCTGTCCGAGGGCTATGCCAGCGCCGAGGCCTTCGAGGCCCTGCTGGCCGAGGTCGGTGCCGCGGGCCGCGCGCCCTGGCCGCAGTCGCCTTCGTGCCTGGTGCTGGACGTGCGGATGCCCGGCACCAGCGGCCTCGTGCTCTTCGAGCGCCTGGCGCAGCGCGGCCTGCTGCCGCTGCTGCCGGTGATCTTCCTCACCGGCCATGGCGACGTGCCGACGGCGGTGGCCGCGGTCAAGCGCGGCGCCTTCGACTTCGTCGAGAAGCCGTTCTCCAACAACGCCCTCGTCGACCGCGTCGAGCTGGCACTGCAGGCCAGCGCGCAGGCGCTGCTGCTGCGCCGCGCGCAGCGGGCACGGTCGCGCGCGCTGGCCGAGCTGACCGAGCGCGAGCGCGACGTCATGCGGCTGGTCATCGCCGGGCGGCCGAACAAGCTCATCGCCGAAGAGCTGGAGATCAGCGTGCGCACGGTGGAAGTGCACCGGGCGCGGGTGTTCGAGAAGCTGGACGTGAAGTCGGCGGTGGAGCTGGCCAACCTGATGCGCGACGTCGAGGAGCCCCGCTGATGCCCGGCGAGTTCGATCTGATCGCGCGCCACTTCACGCGGCCGGCGCGGCGCGCCGTGCTCGGCGTGGGCGACGACTGCGCGCTGCTGGTGCCGGCGCCGGGCATGCAGCTGGCGGTGTCCTGCGACATGCTGGTCGAGGGCCGTCACTTCCTGGCCACGGTGGCACCCGAGCGGCTGGGCCACAAGGCGCTGGCGGTGAACCTGAGCGACCTCGCGGCCTGCGGCGCCGAGCCGCTGGTCTACACGCTGGCCCTGGCGCTGCCGCGCGCCGACGAGGCCTTTCTGGCCGGCTTCGCGCAGGGCCTGCATGCGCTGGCCGACGCGCAGGGCATCGAGCTCGTCGGCGGCGACACCACGGCCGGGCCGCTGAACATCTGCATCACCGTCATCGGCCAGGTGCCTTCGGGGCAGGCGCTGCTGCGCAGCGGCGCGCGCGCCGGCGACGAGATCTGGGTCAGCGGGCAGCTGGGCGACGCGCGGCTGGCGCTGGAGGTCTTCCGCGGCCGCGTCGCGCTGCCCGGCGCGGAGTTCGAGGCCGTGCGCCGCGCCATGGAGCAGCCGCAGCCGCGGGTGGCGCTGGGGCGCTCGCTGCGCGGCATCGCCAGCAGCGCCATCGACCTCAGCGACGGCCTCGTCGGCGACCTCGGCCATGTGCTGCAGCGCTCGGGCATCGGTGCGCGCATCGACGTCGATGCGCTGCCGCGCAGCACCGTGCTGGTGGCGCAGCCGGCAGCGCTGCAGCACGAATGCCTGCTCGCCGGCGGCGACGACTACGAGCTGCTGTTCACCGCACCCGCGGCGCGGCATGCCGACGTGCTGCAGGCCGCGCGCCATGCTGGCGTGGCGGTGAC
This sequence comes from uncultured beta proteobacterium, assembly GCA_903914615.1. Classification (GTDB taxonomy): domain Bacteria; phylum Pseudomonadota; class Gammaproteobacteria; order Burkholderiales; family Burkholderiaceae_C; genus Rubrivivax. The sequence continues at coordinate 17,389 of CAIWPS010000831.1, forward strand.
GCGCTGCGGCGCCATCGAGGCCGCGGCCGGGCTGCGCATCGTCGATGCGCAAGGCCGCCCGGTGCCGCAGCGCTTCCGCGGCTTCGACCACTTCGCGGCATGAGCGCCGTCCGCGCCAGCGCCGGCTTCATGCTGCGCCACCCGGCACGCTGGGTGGCGCTGGGCTTCGGCAGCGGCCTGTCGCCGCGCGCCCCGGGCACCGTGGGCACGCTGTGGGGCTGGGTGGCCTACCTGGTGCTGTCGCGCTGGCTCGGGCCCGCGGGCTGGGGCTGGCTGATCGCGGCCTCGCTGCCCCTCGGCTGGTGGGCCTGCACCGTCACCGCCCGCGACATGGGCGTGGCCGACCCCGGCGCGGTGGTGTGGGACGAGATCGTCGCCATCTGGATCGTCCTCTGGCTGGTGATGCCGGCGCCGTGGTGGCTGCAGCTGCTGGCCTTCGCGCTTTTCCGCGCCTTCGACGCGATCAAGCGCGGGCCGGTGGGCTGGGCCGACCGCCTTTGCAAGCTGCGGCCGGGGCAGGCCATAGGCTGGCGCCAGGGCTTCGGCATCCTCTTCGACGACCTCGTCGCCGCCGGCTGCACGCTGCTGTGCCTGGCCCTGGGCAAGGCGCTGTGGACATGGACCTGAGCGACTTCGAAGGCGCCGTGCTGGCGCTGGCCGGCGGGCTTCGCGCGCGGGGCTGGCGCATGGCTGCGGCCGAGAGCTGCACCGGCGGCCTCATCGCCGCCGCCTGCACCGCGGTGGCCGGCTCCAGCGACTGGTTCGAGCGTGGCTTCGTCACCTACAGCAATGCCGCCAAGACCGAATTGCTGGGCGTGCTGCCTCAGCTCATCGACGCCCATGGTGCGGTCAGCGAAGAGGTGGCGCTGGCGATGGCCGGCGGTGCGCTCACCCACGCCCCGGTGCAGCTGGCGGTGGCCGTCACCGGCATTGCCGGGCCCGGCGGCGCGGTGCCGGGCAAGCCGGTGGGCACGGTGTGGCTGGCCTGGGGCACGGCGACGGGCTTGCGCGCCGAACGGCTGCAGCTGCCCGGCGACCGCAGCGCCGTGCGTGCGGCGACCGTGCAGGCCGCGCTGCAACGCTTGCTGCACGCGGCACTGGCGGCGCCAGAAGCGCCGCCGGCACGGCGATGAAGGTGCTGCTCTGCGGCGACCTCGCCGCCACGGGCTGGGACACCTGGCAGGTGTGGCAGCGCGCGCTGGCCGCGGCGATGCCCGAGGCGCAGTGGCTGGACCTTGCGCAAGCCCGGCGCGAGCCTGCGGACGTGGATGCTGCGGTGGTCGCCAACCCGCCGCCGGGCAGCCTGCAGGGCCTGCCGAAGCTTCGCCTCGTCCAGAGCCTGTGGGCCGGCGTCGACCGCCTGCTGGCCGACGCCACCTTGCCTGCGGGCGTGCCGGTGGCGCGCATGGTCGACCCGGCGATGACCGCGGCGATGGCCGAGACCGCGCTGTGGGCCGTGCTGTCGCTGCACCGCGGCTTCTTCGCCTACGCGCAGCGCCAGCGCGAGGGCCGCTGGCGTGTGCACGCGCAGCGCCGCGCCGACGAAGTGCGCGTGCTCGTGCTCGGCCAGGGCGAGATGGGCCGCGCCGCCGCGGCGCGCCTGGCCGCGCAGGGCTACGCGGTGCAGGGCTGGCGGCGCGACGGCAGTGCGCTGGCGCCGCGGCTGGCGGCGGCCGACATCGTCGTCAACCTGCTGCCGCTGACGCCGGCCACCACCGGCCTGCTCGACGCCGGCTGCTTCGCCGCACTGCCGCCGCAGGCCGCGCTGGTGAACCTGGGCCGCGGCGCGCATGTCGTCGATGCCGACCTGCTGGCGGCGCTGGACAGCGGCCGGCTGCGCCATGCCGTGCTGGATGTCTTCCACGAAGAGCCGCTGCCGGCGGGGCACCCCTTCTGGCAGCACCCGCGGGTGACCGTGCTGCCGCATGCCGCGGCCCAGACCGACCCGCGCAGTGCCGCGGTGGTGGCGGCCCTGAACCTGCGCGCGGTGCGCGACGGCGCTCCGCTGCGGCACCTCGTCGAGGCTGGTCGCGGCTACTGAAGTGCCAGCTGTCGGCGGCGGCCGCCGGCGGGCGCCGGCGTCTGCGCTTCCATCACCATCAGCATCAGCCGGCGCAGCGCCGGCCAGGGCTCGTGCGGCCATTCGGGGTGCTTCAGGCCCTTGACGATGCCGTCGCAGACGCTGGCGGCCTGCAGCAGGTGGGCCAGCTGGTGGTCGGCCAGCAACGGCAGCGCGCGCTCGAACAGCCGCTCCTTCAAGCCCCAGGCCTGCGCTTCCTTCAGCGCCATCGGCAGCGGCTTGCCGGCGTCCAGCGCGGCGCGGCCGCGCGCGAGCTTGCGCAGGTCGTCGGCCAGCGTCCAGTGCACCAGCACGGCGGCCTCGCCCTCGGCCTGCAGGCCGTCCAGCATGCGCAGCGCGCGCGCGGTCTGGCCGGTCCACACCGCCTCGGCGAGCTTGGGCAGGTCGTAGCGCGCGACGTTCAGCACCGCGGCCTCGATCTGCTCGTAGCTGAGCTCGCCGGCCGGGTGCAGCAGCGCCAGCTTCTGCAGTTCCTGGTGCGCCGCCAGCAGGTTGCCTTCGATGCGGTCGGCGAAGAAGGCCAGCGTGCGCTGCCCGGCCTCGCCGGCCTGCACGCGCTGGCCCTGGCGCGCCAGGCGCTGCGCCAGCCAGGCGGGCAGGGCGCGGCGCTCCAGCGTCTCCACGCGCAGCATCACGCCGGCAGCGTCCAGCGCCGTGAACCAGGCCGCCTTCTGCTGCTGGAAGTCCAGCCGCGGCAGCTGCACCAGCGTCAGCACGTCGTCCGAGAGCTGGCCGCAGTAGCGCTGCAGCGCCTCGCTGCCGTCCTTGCCGGGCTTGCCGCCGGGGATGCGGATCTCGATCAGCTGGCGGTCGGCGAACAGGCTCAGCGCCTGCGCCGCGCCGAGCACGCCGCTCCAGTCGAAATGCGCGCCGCTGACGTTGAAGACCTGGCGTTCGGCGAACCCGGCGGCGCGCGCCGCGGCACGGATGGCGTCGCCGGCCTCCTGCGCCAGCAGCGGCTCGTCGCCGTGGATGGTGTACAGGCGCTTGAGGCCGCGGGTCAGCTGGCCTTCGAGCTGCTCGGGCTTGATCTGCATGGCCTAGACGTGCACGGCGGCCAGCCGGCGCAGCACCTGGGCGACGACGTCGGACTGCATTTCGCGGTACAGATCGGCCTCTTCCTGCTCCTTGGCCAGCGCGAAGAGCTCGGTGTAGCTGAGGTCGCGCGTCAGCAGCAGCTCGGCGCGCGGAATCAGCTCGCGGCCGGCAGGGGTGTGGGCGCGGAAGGTGAAGCGCAGGCGCAGCGTGAATTCACGAACCTGCGCCGCCGCGGTGGTGGCGACGACGCTCTTGTCGCGCAGGTCTTCGACGGCCTGCAGCACGACGTCGGCCTTGTCCGGCCCTTCCAGCACCTTCACCTGCAGCGCCAGTTCCTTGCGCAGCGCCAGCGCCAGCGGCGAGCGCGCTGCGAAGCCGGTCAGCGCGATGCTGCCGAAGGCCAGCCTGGGCGGCCGCCGCAACTCGAAGCCGCAGCCCGTGAGCAAAGCAGCGCCGGCGCTGGCGGCCAGCGCGGCGAGCAGGGCCCGCCGTTCAGGCCGCCGCATCGGTGTCCAGCTCAGAGGACCACATTGACCAGCCGGCCGGGCACGATGACGATCTTGCGCGGCGTCTTGCCCTCGCCGAAGCGTGCGAACTCGGGCGCAGCCAGCGCCGCAGCCTCGATGGCGGCGCGGTCGGCATCGGCCGGCACGCGGATGGCGCCGCGCAGCTTGCCGCCGATCTGCAGCACGAGCTCGATCTCGTCGCGCACCAGGGCCGCCTCGTCCACCAGGGGCCAGGGCGCGTCGATGATCTCGCCCTGCGTGGCGGCGTAGCCGAGGTCCTGCCACAGCGCCTGCGTGATGTGCGGCGCCGCGGGGTAGAGCGTGCGCAGCAGGATGCCGAAGGCTTCGTGCAAAACGGCCGCGTCGGCGGCCGCCATGTGATTTGCGGCATGGTCGGCGGCGCTGTCGGCCAGCGGGTCGTCCTCGATGGCGTTGAGCATCTTCATCGCGCCGGAGATGACGGTGTTGTATTGCAGCCTTTCGTAGTCGGCGCTGACCTGGCGCAGCAGCAGGTGCATCTCGCGCCGCAGCGTGACCGCACCGGCGCTGGCGCCGGCCATGGCCGTGCCCGCATGCGCGAGCTTCGGCTGCAGCCGCACGCCCGTGGCCCAGAGCCGGCGCAGGAAGCGGAAGCTGCCTTCGGCGCCGCTGTCCGACCAGGCCGCGCTCTGGTCGGGCGGGCCGGCGAACATCGTGAAAACGCGCGCCGTGTCGGCGCCGAACTTGGCGATGATGTCGCGCGGCTCGACGACGTTGTTCTTGCTCTTGGACATCTTCTCGATGCCGCCCAGCAGCACCGGCTGGCCGTCGGCCTTGGCGGTGGCGCCCGCGGGGTGGCCGCGGTCGTCGTACTGCACATCGACCTCGCTGGGGTAGAACCAGCGCTTCTTGCCGCCTTCCTCGTCGCGGTAGTAGGACTCGTTGAGCAGCATGCCCTGGGTGAAGAGCTTGCGGAAGGGCTCGCTGAAGCTCACCAGGCCGAGGTCGCGCATGGCCTTGGTCCAGAAGCGCGCGTACAGCAGGTGCAGCACGGCATGCTCGATGCCGCCGATGTACTGGTCCATCGGCATCCAGTACTCGTTGCGCGCGTCGACCATGGCGTCGTCGCTGCCGGGGCAGCAGTAGCGCATGTAGTACCAGGCGCTGTCGACGAAGGTGTCCATGGTGTCGGTCTCGCGCCGCGCCGGCTTGCCGCACTGCGGGCAGGCCACGTTCAGGAACGAGGCGCACTTGTTCAGCGGGTTGCCGCTGCCGTCGGGCACCAGGTCTTCGGGCAGCAGCACGGGCAGGTCCTTCTCGGGCACCGGCACGCTGCCACAGCTGTCGCAATGGATGATGGGGATCGGCGTGCCCCAGTAGCGCTGGCGGCTGATGCCCCAGTCGCGCAGGCGCCAGGTCGTCTTCTTCTCGCCCAGGCCCAGCGCACCGAGCGCCGCGGCGATGGCGTCCACCGCGGCGCGGTAGGACAGACCGCTGTAGTTGCCCGAGTTGACGGTGACGCCGTTGACCTTGTCGGCGTACCAGTCCTGCCAGTGGTCGTAGCTGAACTCCTCGCCGTCGACGTGCACCACCTGCAGGATGTCCAGGCCGTACTTCTTCGCGAAGGCGAAGTCGCGCTCGTCGTGCGCCGGCACGCCCATCACGGCGCCGTCGCCGTAGCCCATCAGCACGTAGTTGCCCACCCACAGCGGCACTGGCCGGCCGGTGAGCGGGTGCTTCACGTACAGGCCCAGCGGGCGGCCTTCCTTTTCCTTCAGCGCCAGCTCGGCTTCGGTCGTGCCACCCTTCTTGCAGGTCTCGATGAAGGCGGCCAGCGCGGGGTCGCTCTTCGCGGCATGGGTGGCCAGCGGGTGCTCGGGGGCGACGGCGCAGAAGGTGACGCCCTTGATGGTGTCGGCGCGCGTCGTGAAGACGTACAGGCGGCCGCCCTGGATGGGCTGGCCGTCGGTGCCGCGGATGTCGTGGGTGAAGGCGAAGCGCACGCCCTCGCTCTTGCCTATCCAGTGCTCCTGCATCAGCCGCACGCGCTCGGGCCAGCCTTCGAGGTAATGCGGGTCGGTGGTGTCGGTGACGCCCGCCAGCAGCTCGTCGGCGTACTGCGTGATGGCCAGGTAGTAGCCGGGGATCTCGCGCTTCTCGACGACGGCGCCGCTGCGCCAGCCGCGGCCGTCGACGACCTGCTCGTTGGCCAGCACGGTCTGGTCGACAGGGTCCCAGTTGACGACCTGCGTCTTCTTGTAGGCGATGCCCTTCTCGAGCATCTTCAGGAAGAACCACTGGTTCCACTTGTAGTAGCCGGGGTCGCAGGTGGCGAGCTCGCGGCTCCAGTCGAAGGCCAGGCCCAGCGGCTGCATCTGGCTCTTCATGTCGGCGATGTTGGCGCGCGTCCACTGCGCCGGCGGCACGCCGTTGTCAATGGCGGCGTTCTCGGCCGGCAGGCCGAAGGCGTCCCAGCCCATCGGCATGAGCACGTTCATGCCCTTCATGCGCAGGTAGCGCGCCATCATGTCGTTGATGGTGTAGTTGCGCACATGGCCCATGTGCAGCTTGCCACTGGGGTAGGGCAGCATGCTGCAGGCGTAGAACTTGGGCCGGGCGGTGTTCTCGGCGTCTTCGGCGCGCTCGAAGACGCGGAAGGCCTCGCGCGCCTGCCAATGGGCCTGGGCAGCGGCCTCGACCTCGGCCGGCATGTACTTTTCGTTCATGCGGCCATTGTATGGACCGCGCCTGGCGCGCCGCCTCTTGCAGCTTGGGGATGGTGCAGCGCGGCGAAGGCCGCGTTCAGCGCGCCGGCGCCTCGGTCACCAGGCCGATGCGCGACAGCCCCGCTTCCTGCACCCAGCCGATGAGCTCGGCAACGCGGCCGTAGGGCACGCGGCTGTCGGCGCGCAGCTGCACCTCGGTGAGCGGGTCGCGCTGCGCGGCCTCGCGTGCACGCTGCAGCACCTGGGCCTGGGTGGCCGGCTGGTCGCCGAGAAAGACGCGGCCTTCGCCGTCGATGGCCAGCGCGACGATGGCGGTGGCGTCGCTGGGCGCGCCGGCCTGCGTCTTCGGCAGGTCCAGCTTCAGGCTGCTGCTCATCAGCGGCGCGGTGATGATGAAGATCACCAGCAGCACCAGCATGACGTCGATCAGCGGCGTCATGTTGATCTCGCCCATGGGCTGGGCGGTGGGGCTGCGTTCGAGACGGCCGAAGGCCACGTCAGCGCCCTGCCGCGGCTTCCAGCGCCATCTCGCGCAGGTCGTGGGCCCAGCCCTCGAGCTCGGCCTCGCAGGCGGCGACGCGCTTGCCGAAGACGTTGTAGGCCAGCACCGCGGGCACCGCCACGGCGATGCCCGCGGCGGTCATCACCAGCGCCTCGCCGATGGGCCCGCTGACCTTGTCGATGGTGATGCTGCCGGCCGCGGCAATGCCCGTCAGCGCATGGTAGATCGCCCACACGGTGCCGAAGAGGCCGACGAAGGGCGCCGTGCTACCGACCGAAGCGAGCAGCACCTGGCCGAACTGCAGGCGCGCAAGGCCCCGGTGCAGGGCGTCGCGCAGGCGCCGCGTGAGCTGGCTTTCCAGCCGGCCGGCAGCTTCCAGCGTGCCGGCGGGCGCCTGGGCCGCCGCGGCGTCCAGCAGCGGCAGCAGCACGCCTTCGCGGTCCATCGCTGCCAGCCGGGCGCGGCCGTCGGCCAGCGTGGCGGCGTCCCAGAAGGCAGGCACGGCGCGCGCGATGTCGGCGCTGGCGCGGCGCAGCAGGCGGCCCTTCCACAGGATCAGCACCCAGGCCGCCACCGACATCGCCAGCAGCAGCAGCGAGACGGCGCGGCCGACGAAGTCGCTGCCGTCCCAGAACTGCGCCAGGCTCTGCATTCAGGCCGACCCGAGGCCCAGCACGTCGTCCATGCCGTACAGGCCCGGGCCGCGGCCGGCGAGGAAGCGCGCCGCGCGCAGGCTGCCGTCGGCGTAGTTGGCGCGGCTGCCGCTCTTGTGGCTGATCTCGAGGCGCTCGCCGGTGCCGGCGAAGTAGACGGTGTGCTCGCCGACGATGTCGCCGCCGCGCAGCGTCGCGAAGCCGATGGCCCCTTCGGGCCGTTCGCCGGTGTGGCCGTGCCGCGCAAAGACGCCCTCGGTGGCGAGGTCGATGCCGCGCGCCTGGGCCAGCACTTCGCCCATCGCCAGCGCGGTGCCGCTGGGGGCGTCGACCTTGTGCCTGTGGTGGGCTTCCAGCACCTCGATGTCGTAGCCCGGCCCGAGGGCACGCGCGGCCTGGTCCAGAAGCCGCAGCATGACGTTCACGCCCACGCTCATGTTGGCCGCGAAGACGACGGCCACCTGCTGCGCGCGGGCAGCAATCTCGGCCTTCTGCGCCGGCGTGAAGCCGGTCGTGCCGACGACGGCGCGCACGCCCAGTTCGGCACACAGCGCCAGGTGCGCCAGCGTGCCTTCGGGGCGCGTGAAGTCGATCAGCACGTCGGCGCCGGCGAGGCCGGCACGCAGGTCGGCGGTGATCGCCACGCCCGCCGTGCGGCCGAGGAAGGCGCCGGCGTCCTGGCCCAGCGCGGGGCTGCCGGCATGTTCGAGCGCGCCGCTGAGCGCACAGTCGCCGCTGGCCAGCACGGCCTCGATCAGCATGCGGCCCATGCGGCCCGAGGCGCCGGCTACGGCGACTCTCAGCATGACGGCGCGCCGGCTACGGCGACTCTCAGCATGATGGCGCGCCGGCAACGGCTGTCTTCAGCATCGCCGCCGACTCAGCTGGCGGCTTCCAGCGGCGGGTAGTCGCGCACCGGGCCCACGGGCTCCACGGGTGCGGCTTCGCGCTTGGGCGGCATCGGCAGCGCGGCGCGTTCTTCCTCGCTCAGTTCCAGCTTGGGCGCACGCAGGTCCTTGAAGCGGCTGATCGAGGCCACGAAGTCGCGCTCGGATGGCAGCTCGGGCGCCTCGATGGCCTTGACGACGTCGCTGTCGAAGGTGACGACGACGCTGCGCCGCTGCGGCTGCGCCCCGGGCCGGCGCAGCGTGAAGATGTAGTCCCAGCGGCCGGCGTGGAAGGGGTCGGCGATGAGCGGCGTGCCCATGATGTCGCGCACCTGCAGCCGCGACAGCCCGGGCTTGATGAGCGCCACCTGTTCGCGCGTGATGGCGTTGCCCTGCACGATGTCGATGCGGTAGGGGGTGATGAAGCCGAGCAGGCTGTCGGTGCGCTGCAGCGACTCGCAGCCGGCCAGGGGCAGGGCGAGCGCGCCGAGGGCCATCGAGGTGACGAGAAGACGACGTGTCATGGGCGGCAGCGCAGGGAACGGGACGGGGCAGGCCGAGGGGCGCCACGGCGGCGCGGGCCGCAGACGGCGCGGGCCCGGCTGGCTATGATCGGCGCATTCTACCGAGGGCCTGCTTCGCGGCCGGTGACGTGCCATGACGCATGTGGATGAACTCAAGAGCAGCGGCCTGAAGGCGACGCTGCCGCGGCTGAAGATCCTCGAGATCTTCCAGCACGCCGAGCGCCGCCACATGACGGCCGAGGACGTCTACAAGGCCCTGCTCGCCGAGGGCGCCGACATCGGCCTGGCCACCGTCTACCGCGTGCTGATGCAGTTCGAGCAGGCCGGGCTGCTGACGCGCAGCAACTTCGAGTCGGGCAAGGCGGTGTTCGAGCTCAACGAGGGCCAGCACCACGACCACCTGGTGTGCCTGGACTGCGGCCGCGTCGAGGAGTTCTACGACGCCGAGATCGAGACCCGCCAGCGCGCCGTCGCCGCCGAGCGCGGTTTCGCGCTGCAGGAACACACGCTGGCGCTGTACGCGCGCTGCACCAAGGCCGGCTGCAGCCACCGCCAGAAGTAGGCTTCAGCCGCCCTCGTTCTTCTCCATCGCCTTCTGGTGGCGGCGGATGAATTCCTGGTACGTATCGATGCCGCGCAGCTGCAGCACCGTGTTGCGCACGGCGGCTTCCACCAGCACGGCCAGGTTGCGCCCGGCGTCGACCGCGATCACCACCTTGCGCACCGGCAGGGCCAGGATCTCCTCGTACAGCGGCTCGTAGGGCAGGCGCTCGAACTCGCGTTCCATCGTCTCCTTGCGCACCAGGTGGACCAGCAGGTGCACCTTCATCTTGCGCCGCACCGCGGTCTCGCCGAAGATGGCCTTGATGTCGAGCAGGCCGATGCCGCGCACCTCCAGCAGGTTCTGCAGCAGCTCGGGGCAGCGGCCCTCGAGCGAGGTCTGCGAGACGCGGTAGATATCCACTGCGTCGTCGGCCACCAGCCCGTGGCCGCGGCTGATCAGCTCCAGGCCCAGCTCGCTCTTGCCCAGGCCCGACTCGCCGGTGAGCAGCACGCCCAGGCCCAGGATGTCCATGAACACGCCATGGCGCGTCAGCCGCTCGGCGAAATGCTGGCCCAGGTAGCCGCGCACGACGTCGATGACGTGGCCGGCCGACTCGCCGGTGACGAAGAGCGGGATCTCGGCGCGGTCGCACATCGCCACCATGCGGTCGGGCGGGATCTGGCCGTCGGCGACGATGAGTACCGGCGGCTCCAGCGTCACGATGCGCGAGATGCGGCGTTCCTGGTCCTCGGGCGAGGACGCGGTGAGGTAGGCCACCTCGCGGCGGCCCACCAGCTGCACGCGGTAGGGGTGGATGTAGTTGAGGTAGCCGACGAGGTCGGCGGCGCTGCGCGCGTCGCGCACGGCGGCGTCGTCGAAACGGCGTTCCGGGTGGGCGTGGCCGGCGATCCACTCCCAGTGCAGCGCTTCGCGGTGGGCCTCGAAGAGCCCCTCGGCGCTGATCGAGGTCGGCTTCATGCCGTCGGCAGTGCCGTCATGCCACCGATTTGAGCGGCTCCCAGTCGGAGATCAGCTTGTGCACGGCGGCCGCGTCGGGCTCGGTCTTCAGGCGCTCGCGCAGGTCGCGGTCGGACAGCATCTCGGCGATCTCGGAGAGGATTTCCAGGTGCCGCTGCGTCGCCGCCTCGGGCACGAGCAGGAATATCAGTAGCGACACCGCCTCGTCGTCGGGGGCGTCGAAGGGGATGGGTTGCAGCACGCGCACGACGGCGGCCAGGGGCGTCTTCAGGCCCTTGATGCGGCCGTGCGGGATGGCCACCGCGTGGCCGAGGCCGGTCGAACCCAGGCGTTCGCGCGCGAACAGGTTGTCGGTGACGGTGCCGCGGGCGATCGAATGCTGGTTCTCGAACAGCAGACCGGCCTGTTCGAAGACGCGCTTCTTGCTGGTCGCATCCACGTTCACCAGCACGTTGCTGGCCGGCAGGATCGCGGCGAGACGGTTCATGGGCCCATTCCCCTTGTCGCCGCAGACTGCTGGCCGGGCGGCGACCGAAGGTGTTACTGAAGCGGACGATGATAGACCGCGGTCCCCGGCACGTGGCTAGGGTCCGGGCCCCGAAACAGGTGGAATCCGGTACGGTTGCGGCGCTGCAGCAACAAACGAAACGGCCCCGCAGGGCCGTTTTTCACAAGGCAGGCGGGGCGGGCTACAGCACGCTGGCGTTCTGCCGCTTGGGCGACTCGTGGTGGTGGTTCTGCAGCCGGTCCTTGTGGCGCACCACCTGGCGGTCGAGCTTGTCCATCAGCTGGTCGATGGCGGCGTAGAGGTCTTCATGCGACTGCTCGACGAAGATGTCGCGCCCCTTCACGTGCAGCGTGACTTCGGCCTTCTGCCTTCGTTCCTTCTCCTTCAGCTTTTCCACCGTCAGCAGCACCGTCACGTCGACGACCTGGTCGAAGTGCCGGGTCACGCGTTCCAGCTTGGTGAGCACGTACTCACGGAGAGCCGGGGTGACTTCCAGATGATGTCCGCTGATCGTCAAGTTCATCAAAACCTCCTTTGCGAGGGTGGCAGAGATGCCGACGCGAAGAGCCGCCGGCGGGGAGAGAACCGGGGGATGTCCTGAAGGGGGGGGAGGGGTGGGCCGAAGCGACTGCAGGCGTGGGGGCGCCGTTCGGCCCAGTGTGCACCTCTTGCCAGGCGAAGACAAGCGCCGGCGCGCCCTGCCGCAGTGACCGCAAGTGACGGAAGTGACGGACATCAAGCCCCGGGCCTGGCAGGACTTATGCTGGCACGACCGACGCTTGTCCCTGGCTGCCGATGAACGACGCCCCGCCCCTGCTGATACGCCATGCCACCCTGCCCGACGGCCGCGGCGGCATCGACCTGCTGGCGCAGGCCGGCCGCGTCGCTGCGCTGGGCCCGGCGCTGCCGGCGCCCCCCGGTGCCGTGGTCGTCGACGCCCAGGGCTGGCTGCTCAGCCCGCCCTTCGTCGACGCCCATTTCCACCTCGACTCGGCGCTGAGCTACGGCCTGCCCCGCGTCAATGCCAGCGGCACGCTGCTCGAAGGCATCGCGCTGTGGGGCGAGCTCAAGCCGCTGCTGACCGAGGAGGCCCTCGTCGACCGCGCGCTGCAGTACTGCGACTGGGCGGTGGCGCGCGGGCTGCTGGCCGTCCGCTCGCATGTCGATGTCTGCGACGACCGCCTGCTGGCCGTGCGTGCGCTGCTGGAGGTCAAGCGCCGGGTGGCGCCCTACCTCGACCTGCAGCTGGTGGCCTTCCCGCAGGACGGCGTGCTGCGCCGCCCCGGCACGCTGGCCAACCTGCAGCGGGCGCTCGACCTGGGCGTGGACGTCGTCGGCGGCATCCCGCATTTCGAGCGCACGGCCGAGGAGGGTGCCGCCAGCGTCAAGCTGCTGTGCGAGCTGGCGGCCGCACGCGGCCTGCGCGTGGACATGCATTGCGACGAGAGCGACGACCCGCTGTCGCGCCACGTCGAGACCCTGGCACTGCACGCGCAGCGCCTGGGCCTGCAGGGGCGCGTCACCGGCTCGCACCTGACGTCCATGCACTCGATGGACAACTACTACGTCAGCAAGCTCATCCCGCTCATAGCCGAGGCACAGCTGCAGGTGGTGGCCAACCCGCTCATCAACATCACGCTGCAGGGCCGCCACGACAGCTACCCCAAGCGCCGCGGCATGACGCGCGTGCCCGAGCTGCTGGCCGCCGGCATCAACGTCGGCTTCGGCCACGACTGCGTGATGGACCCCTGGTACGCGCTGGGCTCGGCCGACATGCTGGAGGTGGCGGCGATGGGCCTGCACGTGGCGCAGATGACTTCCGTGGCCGGCCAGCGGCAATGCTTCGACGCCGTCACCGTCAACAACGCCCGCATCCTGGGCCTGGAAGGCTATGGCCTGGAACCCGGCTGCCGCGCCGACTTCATGCTGCTGCAGGCGCGCACGCCGGCCGAGGCCATCCGCCTGCGGGCACAACGCCTGCTGGTGGTGCGCGGCGGCACCGTGGTGTCGCGCATGGCACCGGCCACGGCCGAGCTGACCCTGCCCGGGCGCCTACCCCAGGGCGTGGATTTCACGCGACAGCCTTCCCCTGCTTCAGGCGGGGTCGCTCGCTAGAATGGAATTGCCCCAGGGAAGAGACGAGAAGCGCGCACTCCACAATGAAACTCATCGGTTCACTCACCAGCCCCTACGTGCGCAAGGTCCGCGTCGTGATGGCCGAGAAGAAGCTCGACTTCCAGCTCGACCTCGAAGACGTCTGGGGCAACGACGCCATCCTCAAGAGCAACCCGCTGGGCAAGGTGCCCTGCCTGGTGATGGAAGGCGGCGAGGCGGTATTCGACTCGCGCGTCATCGTCGAGTACCTGGACACCCTGTCGCCGGTGGGCAAGCTCATCCCGCCGCTGGGCCGCGAGCGCACCGAGGTGCGTACCTGGGAAGCGCTGGCCGACGGCCTGCTGGACGCCAGCATCCTGGCCCGCCTGGAGGCCACCTGGCCGGGCCGCAGCGCCGAGCAGCGCTCGCAAGCCTGGATCGACCGCCAGATGCGCAGCGTGCACGGTGCCATCAAGGCCTTCAGCCAGGGCCTGGGCGACAAGCCTTTCTGCGCCGGCAACCACTTCACGCTGGCTGACGTGGCCGTGGGCTGCGCCCTGGGCTACCTCGACTTCCGCTTCCCGCAGATCGACTGGCGCGCCGACAACCCCAACCTGCAAAAGCTCTACGACAAGCTGGTCGCGCGGCCGAGCTTCGTCGACACCGCGCCGCCGGCCTGAGCGGCTTCGCGCGAGGGCGGCAGGCCGTCGTCGCGCGCGGGCTGGAAGGTGTCGCTGCGCGTGGGCTGGAAGCTGTCGCTGCGCGCCAGCGGCCAGTACAGCTCGAACACCTTGTGCGGCCACGGCGCTTCGCCGGCGATGGCCGCCAGCAATTCGCCCGGCTTCACGAAGGGCAGCAGGTTGGCCAGCAGCCGCACGTCGCCGTCGGGCAGCCGGCGCACGATGTGCGCGGCGGTGATGTCCTGCGGGTGCGCCAGCCCCGCGGCCTGCACCAGTTCCTGCAGCGCGTGCAGCGTCAGTTCGTGGAAGCGCCAGACGCGTTCGATCTTGTCCGGCACCACCAGCGCCTTCTGGCGCTGCGGGTCCTGCGTCGTCACACCAGTGGGGCAGGCGCCGGTGTGGCAGGTCTGCGCCTGCAGGCAGCCCAGCGCGAACATGAAGCCGCGCGCTGCATTGCACCAGTCGGCACCCAGCGCCATGTGGCGCGCGATGTCGAAGGCTGTGATGACCTTGCCGGCGCAACCGATCTTGATGCGCGATCTCAGGTTCAGCCCGGTCAGCGTGTTGTGCACGAGCAGCAGCCCTTCCTGCAGCGGCGCGCCGACATGGTCGGTGAACTCCAGCGGCGCCGCGCCGGTGCCGCCCTCGGCGCCGTCGACGACGATGAAGTCGGGCAGCAGGCCGCTCTCCTGCATCGCCTTGGCGATGGCGAACCATTCCCAGGGGTGGCCGATGCACAGCTTGAAGCCCGTGGGCTTGCCGCCGGACAGCCGGCGCAGCCGCTCGACGAACTGCAGCAGTTCCAGCGGCGTCGAGAAGGCGCCGTGGCGCGCCGGGCTGATGCAGTCGATGCCCACGGGCACGCCGCGCGCCGCCGCGATCTCGGGCGTCACCTTCGGCCCCGGCAGCACGCCGCCGTGGCCCGGCTTGGCGCCCTGGCTGAGCTTGATCTCGATCATCTTCACCTGCGGGTCCAGCGCGTTGGCGACGAAGCGCTCCTCGCTGAAGCTGCCATCCTCGTTGCGGCAGCCGAAGTAGCCGCTGCCGATTTCCCAGATGAGGTCGCCGCCGTGCACGCGGTGGTGCTGGCTGATCGAGCCCTCGCCGGTGTCGTGGGCGAAGCGGCCCTTCTTCGCGCCGCCGTTCAGCGCCAGGATGGCGTTGGCGCTGAGCGCGCCGAAGCTCATCGCCGAGATGTTGAAGACGCTGGCTTCGTAGGGCTGGGTGCAGGAACTGCCGCCGCTGCCGATGGTGATGCGGAAGTCGTGGCCGGCCAGCTTGGTCGGCGCGATGGAGTGGTTGATCCACTCGTAGCCCGCCACCTTGACGTCGAGCTGGGTGCCGAAGGGCCGGTTGTCGGCGTCGCCCTTGGCGCGCTGGTAGACCACCGAGCGCTGCGAGCGCGAGAAGGGCATCGCCTCGGTGTCGCTCTCGATGAAGTACTGGCGGATCTCGATGCGCACGAACTCGAAGAGGAAGCGCAGGTGGCCGATGACCGGGTAGTTGCGCAGCACCGAATGGCGGCGCTGCCGCGTGTCGCGCCAGCCCAGGCCGAGCAGGAAGAGGCACACCAGCAGCGCCACGCCGCCCTTGCCGCCGGCCAGCCACATGAAGCCGAACACGAGCACACCGAGGGCGCTGGCCGCCCAGACGGTGTAGCGCACCGGAAACAGGCGGTCGATCTTGTTCAGCCACTCGTGCATGCGTCTTGTCCCCAGGGGCGGCGGTCCATGCCGCCTTGTCGCGCGATGGTAGCCAGGGCTTACAGCACCGTCGCGCAAAGATGGGCGACCGTGGCGGCCCTGTTCAAGCGCCGAAGAAGGCGCGCAGTGCCTCGGCGGTGGGCCCGGGCAGTTCCTCGGGGATGAAATGCCCTGCCGGCAGCGCCTGCCCCTGCACGCGCGCGCTGCACTGCGCCTGCCACAGCGCCAGCGGGTCGAACAGCGCCTGCACGACGCCACGCGCGCCCCACAGCACGAGCAGCTCGCAGGCGATCTTCTGCCCGGCAGCGCGCGTGGCGCGGTCGTGGTCCAGGTCGATGCCGGCGCTGGCGCGGTAGTCCTCGCAGGCGGCATGGATGGCCTGCGGCCGGCAGAAGCAGCGCTCGTACTCGGTCAGCGCCTCGGGCTCGATGTGGGCCAGGCCGCCGCTGCCCCAGCCACCGAGCTTGGCGTGCAGGTAGTCGCTGGCGCAGCCGCCGATCATCTTCTCCGGCAGGGGGTAGGGCTGGATGAGGTGGAACCAGTGGTAGTACGCCCGTGCAAACCGGAAGTCGGTGGCCGCGTACATGTCCAGCGTCGGCGCGATGTCGATCAGCGCCAGCCGGCTCACTGCCGCCGCATGGTCCAGCGCCAGCCGGTGCGCCACGCGCGCGCCGCGGTCGTGGCCGCAGACGGCGTAGCGTTCGTGGCCCAGTGTGCGCATCAGCAGCGCCAGGTCCTGCGCCATCGCACGCTTGCTGTAGTTGGCGTGGTCGGCTTCGCCCGCGGGCTGGGCGCTGTCGCCGTAGCCGCGCAGGTCGGGCAGCACGAGCGCGAAGTGCGGCGCCAGTTGCCGGGCCACGCGTTGCCACATCGCGTGCGTCTGCGGGAAGCCGTGCAGCAGCAGCAGCGGCGGCGCGCCGCGCCGGCCGCCGGTGCGCGCATGGATGCGGGTGCCGTCGAGCTCGAAGGCGCGGGCCTCGAAGCCGTCGAACCAGGGCGCAGCGTCGGTCATCAGGGCCAGCATAGCGCGGCATCGGCACGCCTGGCGGCTGGCTATACTCCGCGCCCTCAGCGCCGATTTGTTCCGACTTGCGGGCGCTTTAACAAATGCCGCTAAAAGGGGACACCGACGACCCGGTGCCCGCCTGGCAGGCGGCGCCGGGTTTCTTCGTTGATGGCCTCACTCGGTCTGGTCACTCCGCAGCAGATGCGCTTCGATGCGCCGCTGCCGCTGAAAAGCGGCGCGGCGCTGGCCGCCTGTGAGCTCACCTACGAGACCTACGGCACGCTGAACGCCGCACGCAGCAACGCCGTGCTGGTGTGCCATGCGCTCAACGCCAGCCACCACGTGGCCGGCCGCCATGCCGACGGCGCGGTGGGCTGGTGGGACAACCTCGTCGGCCCCGGCAAGCCGCTGGACACCGACCGTTTCTTCGTCATCGGCGTCAACAACCCGGGCTCCTGCTTCGGGTCGACCGGGCCCATGCACGCCGACCCGGCCACAGGCCGCATCTACGGCGCCGATTTCCCCGTGGTGACGGTGGAAGACTGGGTCGACGCGCAGTGCCGCCTGGTCCAGGCACTGGGCATCGAGCAGCTGGCGGCCGTCCTTGGCGGCAGCCTGGGCGGCATGCAGGCGCTGGACTGGGCACTGCGCCACCCGCAGCGGCTGCGCCACTGCGTCGCGGTGGCCACGGCGCCCAGCCTGTCGGCGCAGAACATCGCCTTCAACGAAGTGGCGCGGCGCGCCATCGTCACCGACCCCGACTTCCACGGCGGGCATTTCTACGCCCATGGCGTGGTGCCCCGGCGCGGCCTGCGCGTGGCGCGCATGCTGGGCCACATCACCTACCTCGCCGGCGACGCCATGGACGAGCGCTTCGGCCGCCAGCTCAAGGCCGCGGAGCTGGCCTACAGCACGCAGCAGATCGAGTTCCAGGTCGAGAGCTACCTGCGCCACCAGGGCGACAAGTTCAGCGAGTACTTCGACGCCAACACCTACCTGCTGATCACGCGTGCGCTGGACTACTTCGATCCCGCGCGCGACCACGGCGGCGACCTCGCACGCGCCTTCGCCGCGGCCCGCGAGAACCGCTTCCTGCTCGTGAGCTTCACCACCGACTGGCGCTTTCCGCCCGCGCGTTCGCGCGAGATCGTCAAGGCGCTGGTGGACAACCGCATCGCCGTCAGCTACGCCGAGATCGACGCCCCGCACGGCCACGACGCCTTCCTGCTCGAGGACCCGCGCTACCACGGCGTCATGCGGGCGTATTTCGAGCGCATCGCGGCCGAGTCTGAAGGGGCCGAGCGCCGGGCCGCTCCCAAGCCGGCCCCTGTCCCCTCGGTGGACGAGGGGTCCCAAGGAGCGAGCGCGCCGACCTCGACCTGCTGGCCGACCTCGTGCCGGCGGGCAGCCGGGTGCTCGACCTCGGCTGCGGCAGCGGCGAGCTGCTGGCCCACCTGCGCGACCGCAAGGGCTGCAGCGGCTACGGCA
>CAIWPS010000832.1 GCA_903914615.1 uncultured beta proteobacterium
AGGTTCTTGACGTTCTGCTGGCGTGACTGCCACTGCGAGGCGCCGGTCGCCTGGGTGGCGGTGGCGGAAGTGCTGCTGCTGATGCGCATGCCCATGGTTGCTCCGATCGTGGGTGGGGCGCGGGCCGGCGGGATGTCGGATCGCGCTGCCCGGCATCTTGGCCGCGCGGGGCCCGGCGCAGCCGCCGATAAGCAGGGCCAACAGCGGCCTCTTGGCGGCCGCGAAACCCGCCCCACACAAGCCGACACCTTACTTTGCGGAGTAAAGCGCCGGGCCTTCGATACAGCGCCCGGGCGCGGCACCGAAAACCTTGCAACGGCAGCTGCAAGCCGGTCCCTTCGCGGCCGGGGCTGCCGCCCCAAGGAGCCAGAGATGGGCATGCGGATTTCTTCGAACAGCGCCAGCGGCGCGACCAGCGCCACCAGCAGCACCGGCGCCGCGGCCTGGCAGCAACGCCAGCAGAGCATGCAGGCGCTGGGCAAGGCACTGCAGTCGGGCGACCTCGCCGGCGCCCAGGCTGCCTATGCGCAACTGACGGGCAGCAGCGGCAACGCTGCCACCGGCAGCGGCACCAATGCCGGCAGCCCGCTGGCGCAGATCGGCCAGGCGCTGCAGAGCGGCAACCTGGCGGCCGCGCAGCAGGCCTTCTCGGCCATGCGCTCGCACCACCACCACCATGGCGGCAGCAGCGGCAGCAGCGGCGGCACCAGCAGCAGCGGCACGTCCACGGCCACGCCGGTGACCACGGCCGCCGGCAGCACCGTGTCGGGCGCCTCGGGCAGCGTCAACCTGGTGGCATGAGGGGCCGGGACGTTGCGGCGCGACACATGGCGTCATGCCTGGGCCGCGCTGTGCCGGCCCGGGCCGGCTCGACGCGGTGAGATGATGAGCGCCGCCTGCCAGCCGGCAGGACGCCCAGGATGCCCCGACCCATGGATGAGCCGCACCGGCCCGCGCGACCCCGCCTGCCCGCCGGCCGGTTCGGCGTCACGCCACTTGCCCTGTTCCCCCTGTTCGCCCTGCTTGGGCTGGGCGCCTGCAGCAGTGGCGGGCCGCCGCCGCCCGACCCGACGGCACTGCGCGCCTACGCCGCGCGCGGCTACTCGCCCCTGGTGCACGAAGAGGTCACGACCACGGCACAGGCATGGCCGGTGGGCCTGCAGACAGTGCACGGGCTGCTGTCGCGGCCGCAGCGCGGCGCGCCGCTGCCGCTGGTCGTCTACCTGCCCGGCCTGGGCGAGACCGCCGCGGCCGGCGCGGCCTGGCGCCAGGCCTGGGCCGCCGCCGGCTATGCCGTGCTGGCGCTGCAGCCCTTGGCCGAGGACGCCGGGGCCTTCCGCTCCGAACTGGCCCGCGTCGGCGACTTCCGCGCCCTCGGCCTGCAGCGCTACGGCGCCGCGGCGATGGCGCAGCGCGTGCAGGTGCTGGCCGACGTGCTGGCACAGGCGCAGCGCCGCGCCGCCGCCGGCGACGCGGCCTGGCAGGGCATTGCCTGGGACCGCGTGGCCGTGGCCGGCTACGACCTCGGCGCCTACACCGCCATGGTGCTGGCCGGCGAGGCCGTGCGCGGCGCCGGCCCGGCGCCGGCGCCCGTGGCCGTAAAGGCGGCCATCGCGCTGAGCCCCTACGCCAGCGTGGCCGAGGGTGGGCTGGCCACACGCTATGCCGGCATCGCCGGGCCGGTGCTGTCGGTGACCAGCGACAGCGACGGCGACGCGCTGGGCCTGGTCGGTGCCCCTGCCCTGCGCTACGCGCCTTTCGAGCACATGCCCGGCCCCGCCAAGGCGCTGCTGGCGATGCAGGGCCTGTCGCATGCGCGCCTGAGCGGCGGCGGCGGCGTCCAGGAGGCTGCGGCCAAGGCGCCCGAACGCGACCCCGGGACGCCGGCCGACGACGGCAGCGGCCGCAACCGCAACGGTGGCAACGGCGGCGGCAATGGCAACGGTAACGGCCGTCACCGCCAGGGCGCCGACGGCCCCGGCCCGCAGGCCCTGCGCAGCGACACCGCCGATGCCGGCGTGGTGGCAGGGCTGAGCGCCACCGCCGTCGAACTGCGAATGCTGGCGGTGCAGGACGTCTCCACCGCCTTCCTCGACGCCTACGTCAAGGACGATGCGCTGGCGCGCGACTGGCTCGCGGGCCATGCGGCGGGCTGGCTGGGCCGGCTCGGCGAGCTGAGGCTGAAATGAGCGCCGCCGTGGGCACGCGCCACGCGCCTTCGGCGCTGCTGGCGCTTCTGGGGCTGCTGGCGCTGGTGGCGGGTGCCGCGCAGGCAGCGCCGCCTGCCGCGCTGCCGCAGCGCAACCTGCAGGTCGAACTGCGCGGCGTCTCCGCCGCCGTGGCCCCGGCCGCGTCCGGCGACGATGACGATGACGAGGCCGCCGCGCCGCCCAACGCCGGCTACACCGTCAGCACGCGGCCGGCCCAGCCGGCGCCGGCGCAGCCGGTGCTGCTGGTGCTCAACGGCCACTGGGGCGCGCTGCGCCTGGGCCAGTCGCTGCCGGTGCAGTGGCTGCGGGCGGGGTCGGCGTCGACGTCCACGGCGGCCGCCTCCGGCGCCGCCTCGGGCGCGCAGCGCAGTGGCGGCAGCTTCGTGCAGGGCCTGGTCTGGATCGAGGCCGGGCAGGGCCTGGCCGTGCGCCCGCGCTGGCCCGGCGGCAACGAGCCGGTGACGCTGGAGCTGCGCTACAACGCCGCGGCCGTCGAGCCCGGCGCCGCCGCCCTGCCCGCCACCCGCCACCTGCAGGCAGGCACGACGCTGCGGCTGCCGCTGGGCCGCTGGACCACCGTGGCACGCGTGGCTGCCGCCGCGCCAGCCACGCCCGCCGCGCAGCCCCGCGGCAGCGTCACCTGGTCGACGCAGCCGGCCGACGCTGCCGTGCCGCAGGCCCTGCAGGTGCGTGTCACGGTGCCTTGAGCGGCGGCGCGGCGCGCAGCGCCTGGAGCTGCAGCAGCAGCCAGTCGCGGCTGGGCACCGGCGCGGCGCTGCCGCAGCGCACCAGGTAGGGCTGCTGGGTCATGCTGCTGAACGACGCCGCGGCGTCGATGAACTGCTCGGTGCTGCGCAGCGTCGTTGCGTCTTCGACGGCGGCGAGCTTGCGCAGCAGGTGCCCGCGCACGTCGGCGGCGTCGTGCCAGGTGCCGTTGCGGTTGAACTGGCAGCCCGAGCGCTGCAGCCGCGCCAGCAGGGCGTCGATCTCGCCGCGCACCGCCGGCGCGGTCGGCGCGGCCAGCGCGGGCAGCCCCGCCAGGCCGGCAAGGGCCAGCGCGACCGCGGCCAGCATCGGCAGACCCGGCTTCGGCGCCCTGGCGGCCGGCCGGCGGGCGCGCGCGTCGGCCGCCAGCGCGGGCGTGCAGCGCGCCTGGGAGGCGTCGATGCGCGCCTCGGTGTCGGCCTCCGCGGCGACAGCCCCTGCCTTCGATGCCGATCTCGATGCCATCACCAGGGCTCCCTTCGGCGCCGCCACGCTGCGCCTGGGCGCTGTGCTAGCGTCAACGGCCACACGAGGATTCCGATCATGTCAGACCGCGCTCCCTTTGACACCCCGGCTTCCACCACCCTGGCGCCCAGCACGCTGGCGGCCCGCATCGACGGCGCCGCGCAGGCGCTGGAGGCCCAGGTCATCGCCTGGCGGCGCGACCTGCACCAGCACCCCGAGCTGGGCAACCGCGAGTTCCGCACCGCCGGCATCGTCGCCGAGCACCTGCGCCGCCTCGGCTTCGACGAGGTGCGCACCGGGGTGGCCCACACCGGCGTCGTCGGCCTGCTCAAGGGCGGCCTGCCGGGCCCCGTGGTGGCGCTGCGCGCCGACATGGACGGCCTGCCGGTGACCGAGGAGGTCGACGTGCCCTTCGCGTCCAAGGCGAAGGCGACCTGGAACGGCGAGACCGTGGGCGTGATGCATGCCTGCGGCCACGATTGCCATGTCGCCATCCTCATGGGCGTGGCCGAGATCCTGGCCGGCCTGCGCGGCGAGCTGCGCGGCAGCGTCAAGTTCATCTTCCAGCCCGCAGAGGAGATGCCGCCCGAGGGCGAGGAAGGCGGCGCCAGGCTGATGATCGAGGAGGGCGCGCTCAGCCACCCCGTGCCGCAGGCCATCTTCGGCCTGCACGTCACCTCGCGGCTGGCGCTGGGCCAACTGGGCTACCGGCCGGGGCCGACGATGGCCAGCAGCGACAAGCTCAAGATCACCGTCCACGGCAAGCAGACCCACGGCGCCGCGCCCTGGCTGGGCGTCGACCCCATCGTCACCGCGGCGCAGGTGGTGCTGGGGCTGCAAACCGTGGTCAGCCGCAACATGGACATCACCAAGGAACCGGCGGTGGTGACCATCGGCGCCATCCGCGGCGGCGTGCGCGAGAACATCATCCCCGACAGCGTCGAGATGCGCGGCACCATCCGCAGCTTCGACGAGGGCATGCGCGACGACATCCACGAACGCGTGACGACACTGGCCGAGGCCATCAGCCGCGGCTCGCGCGCCGGCTGCACGGTGTGCATCACCAAGAACTACCCCGTCACCGTCAACGACCCGGCGCTGACCGAGCAGATGGTGCCGACGCTGCGGCGCGTTGCCGGCGACGGCCTGAAGCTGGTCGACAAGGTCACCGGCGCCGAGGACTTCAGCTTCTTCCAGCGCATCGTGCCCGGGCTCTTCTTCTTCATCGGCGTCACGCCGCCCGACGTCGACCCGGCCAAGGCCTACTCGAACCATTCGCCGCGCTTCTACGCCGACGAACGCGCCTTCCTCCTGGGCCTGCGCGCGCTGGCGCACGTCGCCTGCGACTACCTCGAAAGCCGGAGCTGAACCCCATGGACATGGCCCGTGCGCCGCACCCTGCGGCACCGACCGCGCAGCCGGGCGAGGAATGCGTGCTGGTTCTGCAGGGCGGCGGCGCCCTGGGCGCCTACCAGGCCGGCGTCTTCGAGGCCCTGGCCACCGTGTATCGCGAGCCGACCTGGGTCGCCGGCATCTCCATCGGCGCCATCAACGCCGCGCTCATCGCCGGCAACCCGCCGCCGCTGCGCGTCGAGCGGCTGCGCGAGTTCTGGGAACAGGTGA
>CAIWPS010000833.1 GCA_903914615.1 uncultured beta proteobacterium
GCCTGCAGGTGGATGGCCAGCAGCACGCCGCCCAGCCCGCAGACGCTGCCCACGCATTGCCACAGGCTGGCCACGAAGCCCTGCTGCAGGCCCATCTGCACGCGCTGCACCACCGCCAGCGGTATGGCCGCCGCGAAGCAGCCCACGAACACCGCCAGCGCCGGGCCCGCCTCGCTGCGCGCCAGCGCGCCCTGAACGTTGAACACCCGGTGCCAGGGCACCCAGGGGTAGGCCAGCGCAAAGGCGGCGGCGATGGCCACGGCAACGCCAGCAAGCAGGCAGAAGCCGCTGGAGACGATGCGCTGGATGGCCGGCTGGTCGTCTCGGCCGTGCGCGTCGGCCACGGCACTGAGCACGCCGTTGGCAATGCCGAAGTCGGCAAAGGCCAGCATCGCAATCAGGGAACTGATCGTCATCCACATGCCGAAGCGCTCGGCGCCCAGGTAGTGCAGCGTCAGCGGCACCGAGACCAGCGCCGTGCCCACCGACAGCACCTTGGCCAGCGCCGAAGCGGCCGCAGTCAGCGCCACGCGCCGGTGGCGCTCCTGCGCCCGGCCCTCGGCCGTGGCCTGGTCGAAGGGCGTCAGGCTGAACCAGCGCAGCCGGTCCCGGACTTTCGCCGGCAGCACGGCAGCGGCGCCCATGGTCACGTGGGCCCGGGGGCCCGCGCGACCTTGGCAGGGGCCTGGGCGGCGCCGAAGTAACGCGACCGCACGGCGGCCGGCACGGCGGCGTACAACTGCTCCAGGAAGCGCTGCTGCAGCGCGAAGGCATCGGCGGTGGACGCCGAGATGCTGGACACGCGCACCAGCATGCCGTCGGGGATTTGCCCGCGCAGGCCGTAGCGGATCTGCTGCAGCTTGCGCCGCGCGCCGGGCAGCGTGGCTTCCTCGTCCAGCGTCACCCAGTAGGTGATGGGCTCGATGCGCGCGCTGCCCATGCGCGCCACCAGGCGCTGCGTGGGCACCTCGGTGGCGCCCACCTGCAGCGTGGCGGTGCCCGCGCCATCCACCCTGAAGCCCTGCGCCGAATAGCAGAACTCGGGCCGGTGCACGGCCGTGGCCTCGTTGCTCTGGTCGCTGCCGTAGGCGATCGAAAGCATGACGCGCTGGCCGCTTTCGTTGACGTAGGTGCGCGCCAGGGTCTGCGAATACAGCACGTCCAGCGCCGCCTGCAGACCGGGGTCGGGCACCACGGGGGTGATGCTGCGGTCCAGGCGCCATTCGCCGAAGGCTTCGGGCACCTGCTTGTCCAGCGTGATCGGGGGCTTGTGCTCGGAGAGCCGGTAGCTGGGCCGCAGCCATTCGCCGGCCGCCGCCGCCAGTGCCATGCACAGCACCAGCAGGGCAATGCGCAGCGCTGGCAGCGGCGCAGGCGCCTGGCACGCCGGGGCTGCGGGCAGGGCCGGGTGGCCGCCGCTGGCGTTCACCGCTGGCGCCCTTCATGGGTCTGGCCCAGCAGGCGGCCCACCAGGCCGTCGGCGGCCAGCATCATGGCCAGCCCCACGCCGAACAGCACCATGCCGGCAAAGGTATGGACGAAGCCCTGCCCGGCTTCGTCGCCGAAGTGGTACGTGACCAGCACCAGGATGATGACGCGGATGACGTTGGCAATGAAGGAGATGGGCACCACCAGGATGGCCAGCACCGCGTTGCGCAGCTTGCTGGTGTAGCCCATCAGGTTCAGGTACAGCAGTCCCAGCGCCTCCAGCGTGAACAGCGAGTTCAGGCCGGAGCAGGCGTCGGCCACCAGCAGCTGGTAGGGGCCGACGGCCAGGATGACGCCGCTGCGGGCAATGGGGTAACCGGCGTAGTGCAGCAGGAATTCGGCGACGTAGGACACCGCCATCTTCAGCGGGATGGTGATGGCCTGCACCAGCACGCCCGGCAGCGGCACCAGGAAGACCAGGAACAGCAGCGGGAACGCCACCGCGCGCAGGGCCTGGGTGCCACGCAGCAGCAGCAGCAGGGCCACCGCGGCGCCGATGATGCCCAGCACTTCGCCCTGGATGATCTGCTGCGAGCGGCCCAGCGCATACAGCAGCATGGAAGCGGCGAACAGGCCGCCGCCGGCCCAGGTGGCGGGCCGGTAGGGCGCGTCGATGACGTCCTGGCGGCGGCGCCACATCAACCAGCTGCTGACGGCACCGATGATGGGGCCGTGGCCTTGCTCGTCGCTCTGCCAGACCTTCTGGGCCAGGGTCCATACGGTGGGGCCCAGCAGCAGCAGGAAGCCGATGGCCAGCGCGACCAGCAGCGCCGTGTCGGCCGAGGCGGGGCCGCCATAGCCACGTTTCGGCAGCACGCTGGACATGGGGGCCGGCGCTGCTTCAGTGCTCGTTGTAGACGACGCCGGCGAGCTTGACCGGTGCCCCTTGCAGCGAACCCACGAGCTCACGCAGGGCCTGCGTGCTGGACCTGTTCTTGCGCGCCACCACCAGCGCCGAGCCGCACTTGGCGGCAATCACGGCTGCGTCGGCACCGAAGGCCGCCGCCGGCGTGTCGACGATGACGTGGTCGAACTTGCTCGCCAGTTCGCGCATCAGCAGGCCGAAGGCCGGTCGTTCGACGAGTTCGAGGGGGTTCGGTGGAATGGTGCCCACCGGCAGCAGCATCAGGCTGGCGATGCCGGGAACCTGCTTGATCACCTGCTTGTCGGCACGGCCCGAAAGAATGCCCGACAGGCCGGTCTGGTTGGCCACGCGGAAGACGTCGTGGACGCGCGGGTTGCGCATGTCGCCGTCCACCAGCAGCGTGCGGCCGCCCAGCTGGGCCAGGGTGATGGCCAGGTTGGCCGCGGTGTAGGTTTTGCCGTCGCCGTCGTCGGCGCTGATGACGGCAAGGGCGCGGTGCGGCTCGCCTTCCATGAAGACGCGCATCATGAGCTGGCTGCGCAGCACCCGGAAGCTCTCGGCCCGCGCCGAGAAGGGCTCGTTCAGCGCCACCAGTTCGGGGCTGAGCTTGCGCTGTTCTTCGGGTGCGTAGGGGTAGTGGAACTGCTGCGACAGCGCGAAGAGCACGTCGTCCTTGCTCGCCAGGCCCAGCGCCACGGCGGCTTCACCGAAGCGTACGCCGGTGCTCTGCTGTTGCTGCAGCACCTTGGCCACCTGGTCGGCCGTGAGGTTGCGCAGCTCGGCGATGATGTCGCCGATGCTGCGGTCGTGCACGGCGTCGCCAGGA
>CAIWPS010000834.1 GCA_903914615.1 uncultured beta proteobacterium
CGCCGGCTGCGGCGCCGGCGGAAGCGGCGCTGCCCGAGCTGCCCGCGCACGCCAGCCTGAACCCGCTGGTGCAGGCCGCCGCGCCGCTGCTCAGCGCCGCGCCGCGGCTGCGCGCAACCCTGCGCCACCCCGACCCGGCGGCCTTGCGCGCCTCGCTGGTCGAGGCCGTGAAGCGCTTCGAATCGGTGGCGCGCGCCCAGGGCCTGCCGAACGAACAGGTGGTGGCGGCGCGCTACATCCTGTGCACGCTGCTCGACGAGTCGGCAAGCAGCACGCCGTGGGGCGGCTCGGGCGCCTGGTCGTCGCAGAGCCTGCTGGTGCACTTCCACAACGAGGCCTGGGGCGGCGAGAAGGTCTTCCAGCTGCTCACCCGCCTGGCCGAGAACCCGACCCAGCACCGCAACCTGCTCGAGCTGGTCTACGCGGCCCTGTCGCTGGGCTTCGAGGGCCGCTACAAGGTGATGGACAACGGCCGCGCGCAGCTCGACAGCGTGCGCGAGCGCCTGGCGGCCAAGCTGCGTGAGCTGGCGCCGCCGGTGGACCGCACGCTGTCGCCGCATTGGCAAGGTGTGGCGGCTGCACCGACACGCCTGCGCGACGGCATCCCGCTGTGGGTGGTGGCCACGGGCCTGGCGCTGCTGCTGGGCGCGCTGTTCCTGGTGCTGCGCCTGACGCTCAACGCGCAGACCGACGCCACCTTCACGGCGCTGCAGTCGCTGGACGCGCAGGTGGCCGCCGCGCCCCCCGCGCCCCCGCCGGCCGTGCCCGCGCCGCCGCCGCCGCCACGGCTGGCGGCGCTGCTCAAGAGCGACATCGATGCCGGTGCGCTGGAGGTCAAGGACCTGTCCGACCGCTCGACCATCACGCTGCGCGGTGACGGCGTGTTCGACGCCGGCAGCGCCGAAGTCAACGCGCGCGAGCGTCCGCTGTTCGCGCGCATCGCCGCGGCGCTGAACCAGGTGCCCGGGCCGGTGATCATCGCCGGCCACACCGACAACCAGCCCATACGCTCGCTGCGCTTCCCGTCCAACTGGCACCTGTCCAAGGAACGCGCTGCCAGCGTCAAGGCGCTGCTCGCCGCCACCGTCAAGCCCGAGCGGCTGACCGCCGAGGGCCGCGCCGACACCGAGCCGGTGGCCGACAACAGCGCGCCCGAGGGCCGCGCGAAGAACCGCCGCGTCGAGATCGTCCTGCTCGCCGCGGCCCCGAACTGAGCCCACGATGAAGCGCTTCCTGCAATGGTTGACGAGCCCGGCCGTGATGATCACGCTGGGCTTGCTGGCGCTCTCCGCGCTGATCTGGTGGGTGGGGCCGCTGATCCCCTTCGGCAGCCACCATCCGCTGGACGGGCTCGGGCTGCGCGTGGCGCTGCTGGCGCTGATCTGGGTGCTCTGGATCGCCCGCCTGACGTGGGTCGCCTGGCGCCGCCGCCGTGCCAACGCGGCGCTGCTGCAGGGCCTGGGCGCCGGGCCCTCGGCCGCCGACAAGGAAGCGCAGGTGCTGGCCAAGCGCTTCGACGAGGCGGTGCAGCGGCTGCGCGCAGTGCGCGGCAGCTCGTGGTTCGGCGGCGGCACCTACCTCTACGACCTGCCCTGGTACGTCTTCGTCGGCGCACCGGGCTCGGGCAAGACGACGGCGCTGATGAACGCCGGGCTGCAGTTCCTGCTCGGCGACGCCGCGGGCGGCAAGGGCTCGGTGCAGGGCGTGGGCGGCACGCGCAACTGCGAGTGGTGGTTCACGCAGGACGCCGTGCTCATCGACACCGCCGGCCGCTACGCGACGCAGGAAAGCGACCGCGACGTCGACGCCAGCGCCTGGGACAACTTCCTCGCCCTGCTCAAGCGCACGCGGCCGCGCCAGCCAATCAACGGCGTGCTGCTCACCGTCAACATCCAGGACCTGCTGCAGCAGGGCGCCGGCGAGCGCCAGGCCCACGCGGCGCAGCTGCGCGCGCGGCTGAACGAGCTGCAGACCAAGCTCGGCGTGCGCGCACCGGTGTACGTGCTGGTGACCAAGGCCGACCTCATCGGCGGCTTCAACGAGAGCTTCGAGGCCCTGGCCAAGGACGACCGCGACCAGGTCTGGGGCTTCACCTTCGACGCCGACGCGGCGGCCGGCAGCGACCCGATGGCCGCCTTCGGCGAGCTCTACGCGCAGCTGCAGCAGCGCCTGCTGCAGCAGCTGGTGGACCGCCTTGAAGCCGAACGCGACGTGCTGCGCAGGAGCGCCATGTTCGCCTTCCCGCAGGAATTCGCGGCGCTGCAGCCGCTGCTGGCCGATTTTCTGAAGCTGGTGTTCTCGGGCGGCGGCACGCTGGAGGCGGCCCCGCGCGTGCGCGGCGTCTACTTCACCAGCGGCACCCAGGAAGGTTCGCCCATCGACCGCGTGATGGGCGCCTTGGGCCGTTCGTTCGGCATCGGCGCGCGCGCTGCGACCATCGCGCCGGGGCGCGGGAAGAGCTTTTTCCTGCACCGCCTGCTCAAGGACCTGGTCTTCGCCGAGCGCGGCCTGGGCGCCTACAACCCGGTGGCCGAGCGGCGCCGTCGCGTGTTGCGCGGCGCGGCGCTGGCCGGCATGGCGGTGTTCGCCACCGCCGTCGTCGTCGGCTGGGCGGTGAGCCGGGCGCGCAACCTCGACCACGCGGCGCAGGTCGCGGCGCGCCTGCCGGCGCTGCGCCAGGCCGTGCAGGGCCTGCCGCCGCCGACCACGGCCGACGTCACGCCGCTGCCCTTGCCGCTGACGCAGGTGCGCGACGCGGCGAAGATCGATGGCTTCGACCTCGCGAGCCCGCCGCTGCTCAACGGCCTGGGCCTGTACCAGGGCGACAAGCTCGACGCCGGGGCGCAGATCGCCTACCACCGCCTGCTCGAGAAGGCGCTGGTGCCGCGCGTGGCGCGGCGGCTCGAAGAGCGGCTGCGGGCCTCGAACCGCGACAACCTGGAGTACGCCTACGAGGCCCTGAAGGCCTACCTGATGCTGCACCAGCCCGACCGCTTCGACGCCGAAGCGCTGAAGGCCTGGATCGGCGTCGACTGGGACGCCAACCTCGGCAACCTGACACCCGAAGTGCGTGCCCAGCTCGACGCCCACCTCGACGCCATGCTGGCGCTGGGCCCGCCGCGCGCCGCGCTGCCGCGCGACGACGCGCTGGTGGCCAGCGTGCGCGAGATGCTGACGGCCTTCCCGCTGGAGTACCGCGTCTACAGCCGCATCAAGCGCCAGTACCGCCCCGGCACAGTGCCCGACTTCACGGCCGCCGGCGCCGCCGGCCCCAACGCGGCGCAGGTCTTCGAACGCGCCAGCGGCGAGCCGCTGAGCAAGGGCATCTCGGGCCTCTACACCCGCGAGGGCTACCGCAAGCAGGTGCTGCCGGCGGTGCAGAAGACGACGCCGGTGCTGGCCCAGGAAGAGTCCTGGGTGCTGGGCATGAAGAGCGACCCGGCGCGCCTGCGCGACGCCACGCTGGGCACCGCCATCACCGACAAGGTGCGGCGGCTGTACTTCGAGGACTACATCAAGACCTGGGACAAGTACCTCGACGACGTCAGGCTCGTGAAGCTGAACGACCCCGAGCGCGCGCTCGCCGTCTCGCGCCTGCTCGCCGCCGTGGACTCGCCGCTGGCCGCCTGGCTGCGCGCGGTGGCCGAGCAGACCACGCTGGTGCAGCCCGCCGACGCCGGCAATGCGCTGAGCAAGCTGGCCGACCAGGCCAAGGCCGATGCCGCCAAGCTGGCCGGTGCGGCGCCTGACACTTCGGCCGGCGGCGGCCCGCTGGAGAAGATGGTCGATGACCACTTCGGCGCCATCCGCCGCCTCGTCGCCGGCGACCCGCCGCCGCTGAACGACACGCTGAAGATGTTTGGCGACGTCTATGCGCAACTGGCCGCCGTCGACGCGGCGAAGAAGAGCAAGTCGCCACCGCCGCCGGCCGGCGGCGCGGCGGCCGTGAAGGTGGCCGCGGCGCAGCAGCCCGACATGGTGCGCGGCATGCTCGAACAACTGGCCGATGCCGCCGCCGGCCAGACCCGCGGCGCCGAGCGCGAAGGCCTGTCGGCCGAGCTCAAGCCCATCAACGACATCTGCGAGCGTTCCATCACCGGCCGCTACCCCTTCGCCAGCGGCTCGAAGGCCGACGTACTGCCCGAGGACTTCGGCAACCTCTTCGGCGCCGGCGGCCTCTTCGACGACTTCTTCCAGCGCCGCCTGGCCACGCTGGTCGACATCTCGACGCCGACGTGGACCTACAAGCCCCTGGCCGACGGCTCCAAGCCCGTGCAGCCGGCGGCGCTGGCCGAGTTCCAGCGCGCCCAGCGCATCAAGGAAGTCTTCTTCCGCGGCGGCGGCAAGGCGCCGGCACTGCGCATCGAGATGAAGCTGACCGAGATCGAACCCAGCCTGAAGGAGCTGCAGTTCGACGTCGACGGCCAGGTGCAGAAGCTCAGCACCGGCAGCCCCTCGATCACCATCACCTGGCCCAGCCAGCGCCTGGCCTCGGTCATCAAGCTGACCACCGGGCTGGGCAACGCCGGGCCTCTGGTGATGACGGAAGGGCCGTGGGCGCTGTTCCGCCTCTTCGACCGCTTCCAGGTCGAACCCTCGGGCGTGCCCGAGAAGTTCAGCCTGATCATGAACCTGGAGGGCAAGCGGGCGCGGCTGGAGGTCATCTCGGCCAGCGTCTTCAACCCCTTCCAGCTGCGCGAGATCAAGCAGTTCCGCTGCCCGGCGGCTCTGTGATGGACAAGGCCGGCGCCCCGGGCTGGCACGGCAAGCTGCCGTCGCTGGGCGACTTCGCGTCGCGCCGGCTCGACGCCGCCTTCATCGAGCCCTGGGACGGCTGGCTCGCCGCCGGCCTGCTGGCCCTGCGCGACGCGCGGCCCGAGACCTGGCTGGACGACTACCTGGGCTCGCCGAGCTGGCGCTTCCTGCTCATGCCCGGCGTGCTGCCGGGCACGGCCGGCACCCAGGCCTGGGCCGGCGTGCTGATGCCCTCGGTCGACCGCGTCGGGCGCTACTTCCCGCTGACCCTGGTGCAGCCGCTGGGGGCGGGGCCGGCATCGACGCAGCAGATGGTCGGCCTGTGGCACTGGCTGGGCCGCCTGGACGAGCTGGCTCGCGACGCGCTGTACGAAGACTGGACGGCCGAGCAGCTGGAGCAGGAGCTGCTGCGCATGGCGCTGCCCGAGATCACGCCGCTGCCGCTGCCCGACGCCGCCGGTCTTGGTGGCGACGGCGCCGTGTTCGAGGTGCCGCCCGCCGCCGGGCTCGACGCCGCGCTGCAGATCGGCATCGAGGCGCAGCGCGGCTGGTCCGAGCGCGCGCGCGGCCGCGGCTGGTGGCACG
>CAIWPS010000835.1 GCA_903914615.1 uncultured beta proteobacterium
CCATGCCGGCCTGCTGCAGCGCCGGCAGCCGCGCAAGTGCCCAGGCCGCCAGCGGCCAGGCCCGGTTCCACCCCGCGCTGCCGGCCAGGCCTGCGCGGCTGCGCTCGCGCAACGCATGCGCCAGGTCCAGCAAGAACACCGCGGCCCCGAGCGCGCAAGTGAGCAGCGCCGTCGGCGGTGCCCGCCCGGCCTGCAGCGCCGCCATCGTGAGCGCGCCGAAGGCGACGAATTCGCCGGCCGGGATGTAGATGACCCGCGTCACCGTGAACACCAGCACCAGCGCGATCGACAGCAGCGCGTAGACCGCGCCGGTGGTGAGGCCGTCGAAGGTGAGGATGGCGGCGATCGTGGCGTCCATGCCGCGCTGGACCCCGCCCGACTACTTGGCCAGGGTCCAGCCCCCGTCCTTGATCTGCACCATCACGCGCGCGCGCTGGTCGAAGCCCATGTGGTCGGTCTTGCTGGTGTTCATCACGCCATGCGTGGTCACCAGTTCCTTGATGTTCTCCAGCGCGTCGCGCAGCGCGGCGCGGAAGGCCTCGGTGCCGGGCTTGGCGCCGGTCTTCAGCGCCACCGGAATCGCGCGCTCGAGCATCAGCCAGGCGTTCCAGCCGTGGGCGGCGAAGGAGTTCATCGAACCCTTGCCGTTGGCGTCCTCGTAGCGCTTGCTGAAGTCCAGTGCCACCTTCTTGATCGGGTTGCTGTCGGGCAGGTCCTTGGCCACGACCACCGGGCCTGCGGGCAGGAAGGCGCCTTCGAGGTCCTTGCCGCCGACGCGCAGGAAGTCGTTGTTGACGACGCCGTCGGTGAAGTAGATCTGACCCTTGTAGCCGCGCTCGCGCAGCGCGTGCGCCGGCAGCACCGCCGGCGTGCCCGAGGCGGCGACGAGCACGGCGTCGGGGTTCAGCGCCAGCACCTTCAGCACCTGGCCGGTGACGCTGGTGTCGGTGCGGGCATAGCGCTCGACACCCACGACCTCGATCTTGCGCACCGCGGCCAGCTTGCCGAACTCGGTCACCACGCCTTCGCCGTAGGCGTCGTTGAAGCCGATGATGGCGATCTTCTTCAGGCCCTTGTCGCTCATGTGCTGCGACATCGCCGTCATCATGTGGGCGTCGTTCTGCGGCGTCTTGAAGACCCAGGCGCGCTTGGCGTCGACCGGGTCGACGATGCGCAGCGACGAGGCCACGGCGATCATCGGCGTCCGGCTCTCGGCGGCGACGTCGATCATGGCCAGGCTGTTGGGCGTGGTGGATGAACCGACCAGGGCGTCGGCCTTGTCCTCGGTGACGAGCTTGCGCGCGTTCTGTACCGCCTTCACGGGGTCGGACGCGTCGTCGAGCACGGTGTACTCGATGGTCTGGCCGGCCAGCGTGCGCGGCATCAGCGCCACCGTGTTGCGCTCGGGGATGCCCAGCGAGGCCGCGGGGCCTGTGGACGAGACGGTGACGCCGATCCTGATCTGCGCACCGGCCAGCGTGCTGGCCAGGCCCAGCAAGGCAGCACCGAGGCAGGGGGCGAGGCGCAGGGCGGCGCGAGGGCGATCGAGGGTGGGCATCCGGGTGTCTCCGCTGGGGTGTCGTGCCGGCAGGTCCGCCGGCGAGACCGCGAAGTTACACCAAGATCAGGCCCGCGCCGCCAGCGCTTTCCACAGCCGCCAGCCCAGCAGCACGGCCACGATGGCGGCGTAGACGGACCACTCGGCGAAGTTGTGCTTGGCCGCACGCATCCAGAAGAAGTGCAGCAGCGCCAGCAGCGCTGTCGCGTAGACCGCACGGTGCAGCGCCTGCCAGCGCCTTGCGCCCAGGGCCTTGATGGCGCGGTTGAAGGACGTCGCAGCCAGCGGCAGCATCAGCAGCAGCGCCGCGCTGCCGACGAGGACGAAGGGGCGCTTGGGGATGTCCTTGACGATGGCGTTCCAGTCCAGCCCCATGTCCAGCCAGGCATAGGACAGGAAGTGCAGCAGGCCGTAGAAGAAGGTGAACAGGCCCACCATGCGCCGCAGCCGCGCCAGCGCATGCCAGCGCGTGAGCTGGCGCAGCGGCGTGATGGCCAGCGTCAGGCACAGGAAGCGCAGCGTCCAGTCGCCGCTGCGGCGGATCAGTGCCTCGGCCGGGTTGGGGCCCAGCGCATCGGCCCAGGCGGCGTAGACGAGCCAGGCCAAGGGCAGCAGCGCCAGCACGAACAGCAGCGGCTTGGCCTCGCGCCGCAGCAGCCAGCGGTTGACATCCACCGCCAGCGGCCGGTCAGTAGTACTTGCGGAGATCCATGCCGGCATAAAGCTGCCCCACCTGCGGCTCGTAGCCGTTGAACATCAATGTCGGACGCCGCTTGGCGAACAGGCCGTCCTCGCCGATGCGGCGTTCGGTGGCCTGGCTCCAGCGCGGGTGGTCGACCTTCGGGTTGACGTTGGAATAGAAGCCGTACTCGCTGGCGATGGCCGATTCCCAGCTGGTCTTGGGCTGCTTCTCGACGAAGCGGATCTTGACGATGCTCTTGCCGCTCTTGAAGCCGTATTTCCAGGGCACCACGGCGCGCAGCGGGGCGCCGTTCTGGTTGGGCAGCACTTCGCCGTACAGGCCGAAGGCCAGCAGCGTCAGCGGGTGCATGGCCTCGTCCATGCGCAGGCCTTCGACATAGGGCCAGTCGAGCACGGCGGCGTTCAGGCCCGGCATCTGCGCCTTGTCGGCCAGGGTCACGAACTGCACGTACCTGGCGTTGCCGGTGGGCTCGACGCGCTTGATGAGTTCGGCCAGCGAGTAGCCGGTCCAGGGGATGACCATCGACCAGCCCTCGACGCAGCGCAGGCGGTAGATGCGTTCTTCCATCGGCGCCAGCTTCAGCAGCGCGTCGAGGTCCCAGGTGCCTGGCTTCTTCACCTCGCCTTCGATGGCCACGGTCCAGGGCCGCGGCTTCAGCGTGGCGGCATAGCGCGCAGGCTCGGACTTGTCGGTGCCGAACTCGTAGTAGTTGTTGTAGGACACGACGTCGGCGTAGGGCGTCAGCTTGTCCATCACCACCGCGCCGGGCACGCCGCTGTGCAACCCGGGCAGCGCTGCGAGCTTGCCCGGGCGCGCCACCTGGGCCGGCGCCGGCAGAGTGGCCGATGCCGCGCCCGCGGCCATGGCCTGCAGCAGGCGGCGGCGTTGAAGGTAGACGCCGCGGGGCGTGATTTCCGAGGCCACCGGGTGGACATGGCCGC